>JASHSA010000037.1 GCA_030037035.1 Thermoplasmata archaeon | reverse complement strand
AGAAGGTGCGCGACCGGGCGAGGGCCGAGGGCCGGGTGCTCGTCACCCGGGACCGCGAGCTCGCGCGTCGCGTCCCCCACGCCGTCCTGCTGACGAGCCCGCTCCTCGGCGAGCAGTGGGCGGAGCTCCGCCGACAGCATCCCGAGATTCCGACCGAACTGCGCTTCGAGCGGTGCACGCTCTGCAACGGGGCCCTCCGCCCGCTTCCTCCCTCGGCGCCGGACCCCCCGGACCGACGCGGCCGGCCGCTCCGGCACGCGCCCGGGGTGCCGCGGTACGGCTGTGAGGCCTGCGGCCACGTCTACTGGGAAGGGACCCACACGGCGAAGATCCGCGCTCAGCTCGCCGCCTGGAGTACGAGGAGCTGACGTGATCCTCGGTGCCGTCGAGCCGTCCGGGGAGGCCCGGGAGCTTGCCGTCCTGGAGCTGGAGGGAGCGCTCGCGGCCCTCGGAGGCCGACCGACCGGGCGCAGCATCGCCGGACTGCGGGAGGTGGAGGTCCCGGACGAAGGGTCCCTGGTCCGGCTTGCGGGCCGCCTCGCCCTGGCGAGACGGACGCTCGTTCCCCTCGACGCGGCCGGTGGCCTCGAGCGGAGCGTCCGTGACGCAGGGGCCTCGAAAGCCTCCGCGGCGTTCCGCCGGGTCGGCGCCCCCGGTCGCGAAGCGGACCCCCGCCTCCGGGCGCTCGGGGCCGCCTACGTCGCCGGGGGAGGGACGATCGACCTCGCGCGCCCCGCGGTGCGCTACTGGCTCGCCGAGACGGGCGCCGGGGCGGAGCTCCTGTTCCGGGAGGTCGCCGCGGTCGACCGCGCGGCGTACTCGGGCCGGGCGATGCCCCGGCTCCCGTTCCGTCGACCGGTGTCGCTCGCGCCCCGTCTCGCGCGCGCCGCGGTCAACCTGGCGGCGGTACGGCCCGGGGAGACCGTGCTCGACCCGTTCCTTGGCACCGGAGCGCTCCTCGCCGAGGCGGCGCTCCTCGGCAGTCGCGTCTACGGTCTGGACGTCGACCCGGCGATGGTCCGGGGCGCCCTCCGCAACCTCGAGCACCTCGGGGTCCGCGCCGAGGCGCTCGCGCAGGGCGACGCGAGGTCGGTGGAGCTCCCGGGAGCGCCGGAGACGTTCGACGCGCTCGTCACCGACCCGCCGTACGGCCGCTCGTCGGCGAGCGTCGGGGCGGCCCCCGGTCGGCTCGTCGAGGAGACGCTCGCCCGTTGGGTCCGTCGGCTCCGTCCTGACGGGGCCGTCGTCGTCGTCAGCCCCGGAGGGCCCGCGCCGCTCGCCCCGCCGTGGGCCGAGGTCGGTCGGGCGGCGGTGCGCGTGCACCGGAGCCTGACGCGCGAGTTCCGGGTCTACCGCCGACCGGGCTAGGAGAACTCGACCGTGAACGATCCCGAGATGTGGCCTCCGCCGGCGGGGGCGCAGAACTCGGAGGCGGAGACGTTGAAGACGACCGAGATCGCCGTCGCGTTGTTGGCGAAAACGGTCGTCGTCACCGCCGAGTCGTAGGCGGCGATCGTCAGGTAGTCGGCCGACGGGAGCGTCGCCGAGGCGCCGGAGTACGGGCCGAGCATCTCGCCGCTCGGGAGGACGAACGTCCAGTTCGACCTCGCCGCCCACGCCGCGAGCTCCGCGCCGGTGAGGTAGACCCCCGGCGCGGTCGAGACGTTGGCGACGGAGTACGTGTAGACGATGCCGTGGGCGATCGGGTCGCCGTTGCGGACGGAGACGAAGAGGTCGGCGGCGATCGAGGCGCCGGGAGGCGGAGCGACGTCGGCGTAACCGGCGTGCGCCAGCCCGAGCGAGCCGGTCGGCGCGGAGAGCGGCACCAGGACGAAACCGGTGACGAGGATCGCCCCGACGAGGACGCCGACCGCGATGCGCTTGCGGTCGAGCGGCGTCGAGTCGTTCAACGGCGGCGGATGGCGCAGGCCCAGGAAGAGGACGAGGAACGCGAACAGGAACCAGCCGATGTAGAACAGCCCGAGGCCGAACAGCGTCGCGGCCGCCGCGTAGCTGACGTACCGCGCGCGGTCGCCGAGCAGCGCCCGCCAGACGTGGCCGCCGTCCAGCGTCCCGGCCGGCAACAGGTTGATCGCCGTGACGAGGACCCCGACCCAGCCGGCGAGCGCGAGCGGGTGGAGCGAGACGATCGACGACGGGAAGAACGCCGACAGGCCCGCCCAGAACAGCGACGGACCGATCAGGAGGTTGCCGTAGCTCTGGCCGAGGATCGACGGGCCGCAGTAGTTCGCCGCCAGCACGGGCGAGTGGACCGAGAGGAACAGGCCCGCGATCGAGATCGGGATCGCCACCACGAAGCCGGCGAGCGGGCCGGCCGCCCCGACGTCGAACAGCGACTTGCGGTCCGGGAACGGCTCGCGCATCGAGACGAACGCCCCGAACGTGCCGAGGATGTACGGCGGCGGGATCGGGATGAAGTACGGCAACGACGCGTCCAGGTGGTAGTGGCGGGCGACGACGTAGTGCGCCGTCTCGTGCACGCCGAGGATCAGCAGCAGCGGGAAGCCGAAGAACAGCGCGCCGTAGAGGACGTCGCTCGGGCGGATCGGGAAGTACTGGCCGACGTACGTCAGCCAGATCATCGTCCCGGCGAAGACGGTCGTCGCGACCGTCGCGACGAGGAGGACGATGTTGAT
>JASHSA010000036.1 GCA_030037035.1 Thermoplasmata archaeon | reverse complement strand
CCGGGGGTGCCGGGCCTTCCGTTCGTTCGAAAGGTGTAAAACACCCATCCTAGCCTGGTACTAGCCGCGGAGAGGTCGGCCCGAGGCCGGCCGTCGCCCTAAGGGATGCAAATGCAGGAACGACGAACGGGTTGGAAGGAAGCGGTCTTGGCGGTCGGTGTCTGTGCGCTGCTCGGGTTCGGAGTTCTCCAGACCGGTGGGCTCACGACCGCAACCTCCGGTTCGTCGTCGGCCGCGGCCGGGAGCGCGGACGCGTCGAGCGCGACCGCGGCCAGTTCCGCCGCGAGCCCGTCTTCGGTCACCGTCCAGGCGACGGTCTCTCCCGCGACGGACGGCCCCCACCCTGGAACGCTGGACGTCTACGAGGACGTGCCGCTCGGCGCCACCACCGAGGACCCGGCGGTCGCCTACGACACGACCAGCTACGAACCGATCCTGAACGTCTATCAGACGCTGCTGAACTACAACGGCAGTTCCACCTCGACGTACGTGCCGACGCTCGCGACGTGCGTCCCGCTGCAGGGCGACCAGTGCGCGGAGGACTACGGCGCGGGCTTCACGGGCGTCTTCAACGCCACCGGGGGGAACTTCACCGGGACGAACGGCGAGCCGCTGTACTGGTCGTTCGTCATCGACCCCGCGGCCCACTTCTACGACCCCTCGACCGGCGCCTCCTGGCAGGTCTACCCGTCGGACGTGATGTTCTCGATCGCGCGAACGCTCGGCTGGTCGACGTACCCCTACGCCACCAAGACCGCCGGCTGGATCCTCGCGCAGTCGCTCCTCCAGTACGGGAACGCGAAGTGGGACAACGGGCTCCACTTCCCGTTCAACAACACGCCCGCGAACGTCCTCGGCTCCATGATGGTCAACGATAGCCAGTACTGTCCGGAGAAGGCGATGAACGGCGTCGACGGCAACGGCTGCATCACGTTCATCGCGAACGGTTCCGGCCAGTACTGGACGGAGTTCCTCGACTTCGTGGCGGACAATCTCGGCGGCAGCGTCGTCCCGTGCGGGTGGTACACCTACGAGGACGCCGGCCTCCCCGGATGGAGCGGAACGCACGCCGCGAAGGGCGACGGCGCCTGCGCCCTGCCGGACGGCGGCACGACTACCAACTCGACGACCTGGACGACCTACCTCGCTGGCCTCAGCCCGACCGGCTGGGACACGTTCATCCAGTTGAACGCGAAGTACCCCGCGCCGCAGCCGAACGTCCAGTGGGGGATGGTCGGCTCGGGCCCCTACTACGCCTCCATCAATCCCCACCTCAGCTACGCGCTCGCGGCGAACCCGAAGTACGAGCAGCCGTCCGGCTGCTCCGGGGCGAACGGCCTCGCCGTCTACACCGGCTACTGCGACCCCGCCCCGGGCAAGTACATCCCGAACGTCGACGTGACGTGGGAGACCGCCGAGGAAGGGGACAGCCTCGGGACGGACGCGATCGAGGCGGGGACCGCCGACTTCGCGGGCATCGCCACGACCGAGACCACGACCCTGCTCGGCTACGTGCACTCCGGTCTCTGGACGTACGACCTGTTCCCGACGCTCAGCGACGCGTTCACCACCATCAACCTCGGCATCTCCTACTCGGCGTACAACACGACGTTCGCAGGGACCCCGCTCGAGGCGAACCCGATCAGCCCGACGCTCTTCTCGAGCATCGGCCTGCGCAACTTCTACATCGCCGCCTACCCGTACACGACGATCGAGAACACGATCAACACCGTCGACGGGATCCAGTTCAGCTTCAACGCCGGCGGTCCGATCCCGGAAGGGATGGGCAGCGTCTACGGCAGCTACTATCCGAGCAACGTCACCTGGCCGTACGAGTTCGGCAACCCGACGCAGAACTCGGGCGTCGTCGGGAGCGCGGCCTGGTGGTGGTCGGAGCTCACGACCCCGGGGACGCCGTACTACAACGTGTCGGTCGCCACGAAGTGCACGCCGAGCAACCCGTGCACCTGGCCGATCGGCTACTATGACGGCGCGCCGGCGAACCTCCCCCTCGTCGAGGACTGGGCGGCCGAGGTCTACGACCTGAGCGGGCACCGCCTCGCGCCGTGGCCGCTCGCGCTATCGTTCACGACGTTCCTCACGGAGTCGCTCGTCGGGGCGTACGAGAGCCCGCTCGCGTCGGTCGTCGGCTTCGGCTGGGCGCCGGACTACCCGGACCCGACCGACTATGTCGCGGCGATCACCGCGCCGGACAGCGACTACACCGGTCCGGACACGGTCGCCAACCAGCTGTTCCTGCCGCAGTACGCCCAGAACGCGACCTGCGGGCACAACGGCACGGCCAACGCGACCGAAGCCTTCGCGAACCTGACGTACTGGGCGAAGCAGGCGCAGAACCCCGCCGGCGGCGCGATCGA
Source organism: Thermoplasmata archaeon (assembly GCA_030037035.1). Taxonomy (GTDB): domain Archaea; phylum Thermoplasmatota; class Thermoplasmata; order Lutacidiplasmatales; family UBA184; genus Lutacidiplasma. The sequence goes on along the minus strand of JASHSA010000036.1, from coordinate 22,272 downwards.
CGACGCCTGCGAGGGGACCGCCTACGGCATCGCGTCGTACTTCATGACCGCCGCCGGGGCGCTCCTGCCGAGCTCGGAACGGATCCTCGAGTACAACCTGGTCGAGCAGATCACGACGGCGCTGGGCCTGTACGTCTGGCAGGGCCAGACGAACGAGCTGATCGGCTTCGCGCCGTGGATCAACCCGAGCACCATCAACGAGAACCCGATGATCGGCGGCGGCGGGGACCTCATCTGGTACCAGGTCCACTACCGGTCCGTCTACACGACCACCGTCACGGAGAGCGGCCTCCCGAGCGGAACGCACTGGGCGGCGACGTTCGCCAACAACACGATCGGCAGCACGGGTACCTCGATCTCGTTCCCGCCGCTGCCGAACGGGACGTACAACTTCAGCGTCGCCTTCTCCTCCGGCTACACCGTCTCCCCGACGGGAGGCACGATCACGCTCTCAGGGGCCGGCGGCAGCAAGACCGTGGCGTACACGGCGTTCCCCGCCGGCACGAAGACCGCCGACGTGACGTTCACCGAGAGCGGCCTCGCGACCAACACGACCTGGGCGCTCCTGCTGACCGGCTACGGGACGCTGACGACGTCGTCGACGAGCGTCACCGTCCCCCTGCCGGTCAGCGGAACGTACGCCTACTCCCCGCAGGCGGTCGTCGGCTACCGGGCCCCGGCCGCGAGCTCGGTCACCCTCGGCACGAGCCCGACCTCCGTCGCGCTCGACTACGGCGCCGTGTTCAACAAGACCTACGCGGTGACGTTCGTCGCGGCCGGACTGTCGAGCGGCGCGAGCTGGTCGGTCTCCGTCGGTCCCGCGGGCGCGCTCTACACGATCACGTCGACGTCGCCGACGATCACCGCCTACGAGATCAACGGCACGCTCGTCTATCGGACGTCGGCGTCCGGCTACTCGGTAGCCCCGTCGAGCGGCACCGTCGTGCTGAGCGGGGTGCCGCAGACGGTCGTGCTCTCCTTCACGAAGGCGACGCCGTGGGACTACCTGAGCCCGCTCGCCGACGCGCTGATCGGCGTCCTCGCCCTGACGACGATCGTCGGCTTCGTCGTCGCCGCGAGACGCGGCGGCGGCCGCTCCCAGCGTCCGCCGACGACCTGGAGCGGCGAGCAGGCGCCGTCCTCGACCGCCGAGCCGCCTTCCACCTCCACGAGCCCCCCGCCGAGCGGGCCGGCTCCGCCGTCGACGTAGGGGAGCTCGAGGGCGGGCTCCGCTCGGCCTGCGGTCCCTACAGCAGGTCGAGCGCCCCGGTGACCGGGTCGAGGAGCGAGTCCGGCGCGGGCCCGAGGCCGAGGCACGTGCGCGTGCCCGGAGGGACCTCGGTCAGGCCGGCGTCCTCGACCCACGCGGTCGCGATGCCGACGGCCCGGGCCTTCCGCTCGAGATCCTCGAGCTCGTCCAGCGTGCGGACCTGGAGGACGACCTTCCGCTGGCCCCCGGCCCACCACGTCTGGAACTCTCGGGGGTCCCGCGACTCGGCGCGACGGGCGAGGTCGACCGCCGCGTGGGCGACCTGGGCCGCCGCCTTGCCGGCGGTGAGCCGCAGCTCCCCGCGCACGACGACGACCAGCTTGTGACCTCGGCCCGGAGCGGCCGGCGCTCGCCTAGCGCTCGTAGGCCTCCTCCCGGGCTCGGCGGAGGGTCGCCTCCTCCGCCAGGATCGCCTCGAGCCGCTCGCGCTCGGGCGCGGTCGTGGCCCCGTCGGCCGCGGCTCGCCGGGCCAGCTCGCGCTGGAGCGTCAATCGCTCCCGCTGCAGGCGGTCGAGCTTGCGATCGAGCTCCCAGGGGTCGTCGTCCTCCGGGCCCTCCTCGCGGGGCCGAGGTAGCGGGGGACGGCGCCGGTAGGCGCCCTCGAAGAGCCCGACGACGAGCGCGAGCACGGCGACCGCCGTGAGGGCGACCTCGAGCTGCGGGTCGCTCCAGCTGGCGCTGAACCCCCCGGGGGCCGCGGCGAGGAGCCCGTAGCCGAGCACGATCGTCAGGACGACGCTGAGCACGAGGCCGAGGGCGGCGAGCTCGATCGCCCAGCGGACCCCGTCGGGCCCGGCGACCCGCCGCTCCGGGAAGAGCGCCTTGGCGACCGTGAACCCCGGTACGAAGAAGACGAGCGCGCCGCCCGCGACCGCCTCGGCGAGCGCGAGCGCCTCCATCCGTCCGCCCGCTCACTCCGGCAACGCGGCCGGGCCCTCGCCGCCCGCGAACTGCTTCTCGAGCTGGCGCCGGAGGCGGCGGTTCGAGACGAGCCCGTGCGCCGCCTTGCGCGTCGCCTCGTACTGGCGGAGGAGGGTGCGGACCTCCTGGGGACGCTGGCCGCTGCCGCGGGCGATGCGGTGGACCCGCTCGGCCTTGATGCTCGCCGCGTCGTCGAGCTCCCCGGGCGTCATCGAGTCGAGGATCGCCCGGTAGCGTAGCAGTCTCCGCTGCGACTCGTCGACCTGCTTGTCGTCGAGCTTCGCCGCTCCGATCGTCGGGAACATCGAGACGAGCTTGGAGAACGGCCCCATCTGGCCGAGCGACTCGAGCTGGGTGCGCATGTCCCGGAGCGTGAACCGGCCGCTGAGGAGCTTCTTCGCCGCCTCCTCCGCCGCCTCCTTGTTGGAGAGCTCCTCGAAACGCTCGAGGAGGGTCTGGATGTCCCCCATGCCGAGCAGGCGTGAGACGAACCGCGTCGGCTCGAACCGTTCGAGCTCCTCGAGGTGCTCGCCGGTCCCGAGGAAGACGATCGGCGCCCCGCTCGCCGCGACCGCCGAGAGCGCCCCGCCGCCCTTCGCCGAGCCGTCGAGCTTCGTCAGGACGACGCCGGTGAGCCCGACCGCCTGGTGGAACGCCTCGGCGCTCCGGCCGGCCGTCTGGCCCATCGTCGCGTCCAGCACGAGCAGGACCTCCTCCGGCTGGAGCAGCTCCTTGACGCGCCGCAGTTCGGCGATCAGCTCGGCGTCGAGGCCGCTGCGGCCGGCGGTGTCGACGATCGTCGCGACGTGCGCCGGGACCTGCGAGAGCGCCCGCTCCACGACCTTGACGGCGTCCTTCTCGGCGCGGTCGGCGTAGAAATCGGCGCCGATCTTGCCGGCGAGCTGCTCGAGCTGGTCGATCGCCGCCGGCCGGTGGACGTCGGCGGCGACGAGCGCGACGCGGATCCCCTTCTTCTGGAGGTAGCGGGCGAGCTTCGCCGCGGTCGTCGTCTTGCCCTGGCCGAACAGCCCGGCGAGCAGGATGCGCTTCGGCTTCGCCTCGAACGGCCGGTCCTTGCCGAGGATCCCTCGGATCTCCTCGTAGATGATGCGCACGAGGAAGTCGCGCAGGCTCGCCCCGGCGGGGGGCTTCTCCTCCGTCGCACGGCGGCGGACGCGCTTCGTCAGGTCGAGCGTCAGCTGGACGTTGACGTCCCCCTGGAGGAGCGCCCGCTGGATGTCGCGGACGACCTCCGCGAGCATCGCCTCGTCGACCGTCGACCCGCGGGCGATCTTCTGCAGCACCCCGCGGAGCGACTTGCCGAGCGCGTCCAGTACCATCGGTGGCGGCGGGCCGAATCGACCCGCCGACCGGCGACGCCGGCGCTCCTATATGGAGGGAGCGGCGCCGGCGTTGCCGCGCCGTCCCGACCCCCGCTCCCGCGCGTCGGACGAAACCTCATAAGTCGGGACTCGGCTCGAACCCCGAGGAAGATGTCCGCGGCGTCGCCGGCCGCCCCGAAACCGGTCCCCCCGAAGCTCGACCCGGTCCGGGTGCCGATCGTCGAGGAGCGACCGGAGGAACGGGTCGCGGATTTCCGGACGGTCCTCCACGCCTACTCGAGGGAGGACGCCGTCCTCGAGGCGAGACGGTGCATCCAGTGCCACCGTCCGTGGTGCGTCGAGGCGTGCCCGATCACCCAGGACTGCAAGGAGTACATCCGGCTGATCGCCGCCAACGACTTCGACGGGGCGGCGCGCGTCACGCTCCGCGACGACCCGCTCGCGAGCACGCTCTGCAAGACCTGCTACCGGTACTGCGAGGAGTACTGCGTCATCGCGAAGAAAGGGGTCCCGATCGCGATCCGCCACCTGAAGCGCGCGGCGCTCGACTACGGCCGCAGCGACCTCGCGTACGTCCCCTCCGCCCCGACCGGCCAGCGCATCGCGGTCGTCGGCGCCGGCCCGGCAGGACTGATGGCGACGTGGGAGCTCGGGATCCGCGGCTACGCGGTGACCGTCTACGAGCGGGAGCCCGAGGTCGGCGGCCTCGCCCTGACGATCCCGGCGTACCGGCTCACCGACGACGACCTCCGCGAGGACCTCGCGCGGTTCCGCGACCTCGACGTCACGTTCGTCCGGGGCACGCGCGTCGGGAGCGAGCGGTCGGTCGAGCAGCTGCTCCAGGACGGCTACGCCGCGGTCGTGCTCGCGCTCGGCACGCCGGAGCACCGGCTGCTCGGGGTCCCCGGCGAGCAGCTTCTCGGGGTCGTCCCGGCGCTCGGGTTCCTGCGGGCGGTGCACGCCGGCAGGGAGGTGCCGCTCGGCCGGGAGATCGTCGTCGTCGGCGGCGGGGACGTCGCGATGGACTCGGTCCGGACCGCGCTCCGCAAGGCCCCGGGCTCCCGCGTCACGCTCGTCTACCGGCGCGACCGTGCCGACATGCCGGCCGACGCCGAGGAGATCCAGGGCGCGGAGGAGGAGCGCGTCCGGTTCCTCTTCCGCAAGGCCCCGGTCGAGATCGTCGGGCGGGAGCGGGTCGAGGGCCTGCGCGTGCGCTCGGTGGAGCTCGGCGCGCCGGACGCCGGCGGCCGGCGTGCGCCCGAGCCGGTCCCCGGCTCGGAAGAGACGATCCCCTGCGACACCGTGCTGGTCGCGGTCGGCCAGCGCGCCGACCTCTCGGGATTCCCCGCGGGGCTGGAGCTGAAGGTCGCGGCCCAGGGCTGGCCCGAGGGCCGCGGGCCGAGCAACCGGACCGCGGTGGACGGCGTCTACGCGGTCGGGGGTCGGTCGATCGTCTACGCGATGGGGGCGGCGATGGAGATGATCGTCGCGCTCGACACGAAACTGCGCGAGCGACGCGGGGAGCCCCCGGCGCCGAGGCCGGACCCGTTCGGAGGCTCCACGCCGTTCCACCTTCCTCCCGGATACACGAAGCCGATCCGATCCTAGACCCGTAAGGACACGAACCGGAGGCGGCGAAGGCACCGATGCAAGGGAGCCCGCGTCCTCTTCGGAGCCTTTACGGCACCCGACGCCGGGCGGCGGTCGCCCTCGCCTTCGCGGTCGTCAGCGGGCTCTCCGGCGTCCTCGTCGTGGCCCCCCCGGCGCTCGCGGCCCCCGCCGGGGGCGCCGCCTCGGGCGCCTCGGCAATAGCGGCGACGGCGGCCCTGCCGTTCGCCGAGCGCGCCGGCTACTCGGCGAAGCCGCTCGCCGCGGCGACGGACGAGCACCCGGCACGCGGGAACCTGACGGTCGAGGTCGTGTTCTCCTCGCCGCTGGCGCCCGCCGCCTACGCCGCGGCACGGTCGTACTTCCGCTCCGAGGGGCTCGTCGTGAGCGCGCCGGACCCGGACCGTATCACGCTCGGACTCTCTGGACCCGCCTCGACGACCGCGTCCGCCTTCGGCACCGAGCTCGACACCGGTACGCTGAACGGGAGCGCGGTCCGCCTCGCGGCGACGCCGCCGTCGCTCCCCTCGTGGCTCGAGTCCGAGGTCGCCGGCGTCGAGGGGCTCTCGAACGGCCTCACGACGTTCTCGTTCGGCCTCGTCGGCCGCGCCCCGAGCCTCGTCTCCTCCGGCGCCTCCGCTCCGGCGATCGGCGCCCAGACGATGACGCCGGGGCTCGCGCGGGAGTTCTACGGGCTGTCGGCGCTCTACAACCTCACGGGAGGGCCGAAGAACGCGGCGAACCTCTCCCTGGCCGTCATCCTGTGGGGGAACGGCTACCGCCCGAACGACCTCAGCAGCTTCTTCTCTCAGGACTATCCGAGCTCGTTCCCCGTCGGGACGATCACCCCGCATCCGATCGGGGACGCGCCGATGCCCTCGAACAGCGCCACCGAGGGCCCCGACGACCGTGCCGTCGAGGAGCTGACGCTCGACATCGAGTGGTCGGAGTCGATGGCCCCCGGGGCGACGATCTACCCGATCTACGCCCCGAACGGCCCGTCGCCGGGATACAGCCCGTCGACGGCGAACCTCACGGCGGCGCTCTCGACGGCGATCGCCCTCAACGTCTCGGCGATCTCGATGTCGTTCGGTACGCCGGAGAGCACCGACGGCTCGCTCAGCGCGGCGTGGGGGTCGCTGTTCGCGGAAGCGGCGCGCAAGAACATCACGGTCCTCGCCGCGACCGGCGACACGGGCGGGGACTCGAGCAACAGTCCGGAATGCTCGGGAACCCCCTCCCCCGAGTATCCGGCGTCGTCCCCCCAGGTGATCGCCGTCGGGGGCACGAACGTGACGATCGACCGCATCCCGGGGGAGCCGCCGTCGTTCTCCGAGGCCGGCTGGTCCGGCAGCGGCGGGGGGTTCTCGAACCAGTTCGCGGCGCCGTCGTGGCAGGAGGTCGGCAGCGCCGCGGGGCCGGTCAAGGCGAACGGCCATCGGGGGATGCCGGACGTGAGCGCGACCGCGGCGCAGAACTTCCTCTTCTACAACGGCACCGACGCCGTCGCGGGGGGCACGAGCTTCGCGACGCCGCTCTGGGCGGGCCTCCTCACGATGATCGACGCGAAGTGGGGGCACCGTCTCGGCTTCGTCACGCCGAGGCTCTATCACGTCGGCGCGAGCGAGGCGGCGGGGGCGATCGGCAAGGGGATCGTCGACGTCACCTCCGGCGCGAACTGCGTCGCGACCGCCGGCCCGGGCTGGGACGAGGTGACCGGCTGGGGCTCGCCGCGGGCGGCGGTCCTCTACGACGACCTCCTCGGCTCGTTCGTCAGCCTCGCGCTGCACGTCGCGCACGCGACCGTCGCCCCGGGCGGGTCTCTTTCCGTCGGCGTCGAGGTCTCGAACCGGACGTCGGGCGCCGCGCTCTCCGGCGTCGAGGTCACGCTCTCGGCGCGCTCGGACACCGACCTCGGTCCCTGCACCGGGACGTTCGCCTCCTCGTCGCCGGTGACGAACGCCACCGGCTGGGCGAGCGCGACCGTCTCGGTGCCGTTCTGCTACCTCGGCCAGCACGCGCTCGTGAACGCCTCCGTGAACACGACCAAGCTCTACGGGATGAGCGGGACCCGGATCGGCGTGAACCTCCTCGGCTTCGACCCCGCGCTGCAGGCGCTCGGCCGGCCTCCCTGGGCGTACGTCACGTTCGTGGCGATCGTCGGGTCGGCGTCGGTCGCCGGCGCCTGGCTCGGCCGCCCCCGTGAGCCGTCGTCCAAGCGCGGGAGGCTCGCCCCGCCGAAGTCTCCCCCGACGCCGTCGGCGGCGCCGGGTCCCGGTGTCCCGGCGGCTCCGAACCCCCCGACGATCCCCTCCTCCCCAGCGTCCCCGAACCCCCCGGCGCCTCCACCCGCCGCCACGGCCCTGGCGGCGCCGTTCCCCAAGCCCGCCACCGCCGGGCCGTCGACCGCCCACTTCGGGCCGAGCGCCGCGCCGCCCCCTTCGAGCCCCGCGCCGCCGTCGTTCGCTCCTTCGCCCGTGGCCCCGCTCCCCCGGCCGGCCGCCGCGGGAGCCGAGACGCCGCTCTGGGGCCCGACCTCCTCGGCCCCGCCGGTCCCTCCGCCGGGTCCGTCGACCTCCCGCCCCGCGCCCTCGTTCCCCAAGCCGGCGTCCGTGAGCTCCTCGACGTCACCGCCGGCGACCGGCGGCTCGAGCTCGTCGACGCCGTTCCCGAAGCCGGCCAGCATGCGGGGGACGCGCGGACGCCGGAGCCCGGCGTCCCCGCCCCCGCGCGTGGCGGCCGCCGCGGCTCCGGTCGCTCTCGCGGGGCCCGCCGTTCCCCCCAGGAAGAAGCCCCCGACGGCGTCCCCGACCCAGGACGCCCCGGTCGCCCCCGAGGGAGCTGAAGCGCCCGGCGACGACGAGGCGACTCCGCCAAATCCTTAATCGGCGGCTCGGCTCGGCGAAGCGTGCCCGGTGACCCCGACGGATCCCCGGACGGTGCGACCCCGCTCACGCTGTCGGGGCCGGAGCGTTCGGTCCTCGAGCTGCTCCGCCGGTCGTCGGAGGGTCCTCTTGCGGAGGAGGAGGTCGGTGGCCGGACCGGGCTCGCCGACGACCAGGTCCGGGGGACGCTCCAGCGGCTCCGTTCGAAGCATCTCGCCGTCGTCGAGGAGGAGCATCTCGCCACGTTCCACCTGACCCCGCGGGGAACGGCGGCGCGCCAGCACGGGCTCCCGGAACGGAGGCTCCTCGACGCCCTGCTCGCCTCGGGGACGGTCGGCCCCGCCGACAGCGCCTGGAGCGCCCTCGAGGACGACGAGCGCGGCGCCGCGATCGGGGTGCTCCGGCGCCGCGGCCTCCTCGAGGACGGGGTCCCTCTCCGCCTCCGCCCGGGAGGTCGTCACGCGGACGTCGGGGAGGAGGAGGCGCACCTGCTCGACAGCGTCGCCGCCGGGAACGCCCCCGGGGACGCCGAGGCGCTCTCCCGCCTCGAGCGCCGGGGCCTCCTGAAGGTCGAGCGTCGCTCGCGCAAGCGGTGGGCGGCGTCCGAGGACGGCCGGCGCCTCGCGCTCGCCCCCGAAGGGGTCGAGCCGATCGGCGCGCTCTCCGTCGCCGTCCTCGCGTCCGGCGACTGGAGGTCGAGGCCGTTCCGCCCGTACGACGTGCGCGCGGGGGTGCCGTTCGTGCTCGGCGCCCGCCGCAACCGCTACCTCGCCTGGCTCCAGGAGTTCGAGGAGGTCCTGGTCGGGCTCGGCTTCGAGGAGGCCGAGGGGCCGCTCCTCGAGAGCGAGTTCTGGAACAACGACGTCCTGTTCATGCCTCAGGACCACCCCGCGCGATCGATCCACGACGCCCTCGCCGTCGAAGGGGTCGACGTCGAAGCGCCTCCCGCCGACCTGCTCGCGCGCGTCGCCGCCGTCCACGAGGGTCGCCCGCTCCCCGGAGAGTCGGTCGCCGTCGGGCCGGGCTGGGGGGTCCCATACGACGTGACGGTCGCGCGCCGCGCCGTCCTGCGGTCGCAGACGACCGCCGTCTCCGCGCGGTTCCTCGCCGCACGGCCGCGGACGCCGTTCCGCATGTACGCGATCGACCGCAACTTCCGGCGGGAGAACCTCGACGCCCAGCACCACCTCGAGTTCTGGCAGTCCGAGGGGATCGTCGGGGCCCCCGGCATGAACGTCCGGCACCTCGTCGGGCTGTTCCGCGAGCTCGCGGAGGCGATCGGGATCCGCGAGCTGAAGATCCGGCCGAGCTACTTCCCGTTCACCGAGCCGTCGATCGAGGGCTACGTCCGGCACCCTCGCCTCGGGTGGATGGAGGTGTTCCCTGGCGGCCTGTTCCGGCCGGAAGTGCTGCGGCCCCTCGGGATCGACGTGCCGGTCCTCGCGTGGGGGGTCGGCGTCACGCGGCTCGCGATGGTCGCGCTCGGCTGCAACGACATCCGCGAGCTGTTCGCGACCGACCTTGAGCAGCTGCGCGGAGGGACGCCGTAGCGATGCCGAGCTCGACGCTCTCTCGAGCCCGCCTGCTCTCCCGGCTCGGCGGGAACGTTCCGGCCGACCGGCTCGAGGCGGCGTTCTTCGCCTCCAAGGCCGAGGTCCAGGCGGGCGCCGGGGACGCGCTCGAGGTCTCCGTGACCCCGGACCGCCTCGACCTGCTCTCTGAGGGCGGGCTGGCCCTCCACCTCGAGGGGGCGCTCGCCCTCGCCGACGGCGCTCCGCGGCTCCGGCGCTCTCGGGCGGGGGCGGCGAGCTGGAGGTGCTCGGTCGACGGCTCCGTGGCCCCCCTTCGTCCGTGCCTTGCCGGCGTCGTCGTCCGCGCCCCCCCCGGCGCGCCGATGGACGACGGCCTCCTCGCCGAGGCCGTCCGGTTCCAGGAGCTCCTCCACGCGACGGTCGGCCGGGATCGCCGAGCGATGAGCCTCGGGATCTACCCGGCCCGTCGGGTCCGTCCCCCGATCCGCTACGCCCTCGAGCCGCTCGCCGACGTCGAGTTCGTCCCGCTCGGCGGCGAGCGTCCGATGCGCGCCGAGGAGTTCTTCGCCGACCACCCCCTGGCGGCCCGCTACGGCGCGCTCGGGCGGACGGGAGACCGCTGCCTGACGCTGCGCGACGCGAAAGGGACGATCCTCAGCCTTCCGCCGGTCCTCAACGGCCGCGCCGCCGGGGAGGCGGCCGCCGGGGACCGCGCGCTGCTGCTCGAGGCGACCGGCACGCGGGAGCGGGCGGTGCGTGAGGGGCTCGGCCTACTGCTCGTCGTCTTCGCCTCCCGCGGCTGGTCGCTCCTGCCGGTCCCGGTCGACGGTCCCGGCGGAGCGAGCTCCGACGGGAGCGCCCTCGTCACGAGCTCTGTCCGGAGCCTGCCGGCGTCGACGGTCCGTGAGATCGCCGGCGAGCCGCTCCGCTCCAACGACGTCGTCGCGGCGCTCGGCCGCGCGCGGCTCGGAGCGCGCCGTGCGCGCGGCGGCTGGAACGTCCTGGCCCCCCCGTGGCGCCCGGACCTCCTCGCGCCGGTCGACCTCGCCGAGGAGGTGATCCTCGCCCGCGGGCTCCGCGCGGAGGACGGGGTCGTCCCGCCGAGCGGGGTGCGCGGGCGGCGTCGGGACTCGACGCGCTTCCGGCGCGAGGTCGCCGAACTCTTGCTCGGCCTCGGGTTCGCCCAGCCGAACACGACGGTCCTCGTCCCCGAGGCCGCGGCGGAGCGCCTCCCCGGCTCGGCGCCGGTCCGCCTCGTCAACCCGGTCTCCCGGGAGTACGCCGCGGTGCGGGACCGTCTCCTCGCCTCCCACCTCGACGTCCTCGCGCGGAACACGCGCCACGGCTATCCGCAGCGGTTCGCCGAGGTCGCGCCCGTCGTCGTCCGGACCTCGCGCGGCGCCGCCGAGACCCGTTCCCACGCCGGGCTGGTCGTCGCCGGCGAGGGCTCGGGGTTCGCCCAGGCCGCGGCGACGGTCGACTATCTGCTGCGCGCCTACGACGTCGGCGCGGTGCGGGAGCCCGCGGAGCTCCCGGGCTCGATCCCGGGCCGGGGCGCGCGCGTCCGGGTCGCGGGCGAGACGGTCGCCGAGCTCGGGGAGCTCCCGCCGGAGCTCCTCGAGCGCCTCGCCGTGCCGGTGCCGGTCGCCTGGGCCGAGCTCGATCTCACGGCCCTCGGTCCGCTCGTCGCCCGCCGCGACAGCACCAAATAGCGAGTCCCGGTGCGCCGGCGATGCCCGGCTCCCGGCGGCGTGCACGCCCGGCGCCCTCGCGGGCGGCGTGGGAGAAGGCGGCCCGCGCGGCGGTCGGGGACCGGGTCGACGGCGGGGCTCTCCCGCTCCTCGCCGGGCCGCCGGAGGACCCGGACGGCGCGTTCCTCGAACGGATCGGCTACCCGGGAGCGCCGCCGTTCACCCGAGGGATCCAGCCGACGATGTACCGCGGGCGGCTGTGGACGATCCGCCAGTACTCCGGCTTCGGGAGCGCCGCGGCGACCAACCGGCGGTTCCGGTTCCTCCTGAAGGGCGGACAGACCGGCCTCTCCGTCGCGTTCGACCTCCCGACGCAGAACGGCTACGACTCCGACCACGCGAAGGCGCGGGGCGAGGTCGGCCGCTGCGGCGTGCCGATCTCGACGCTCGGGGACATGCGCACCCTGTTCCAGGGCCTCCCGCTCGCCGACGTCACGGTCTCGATGACGATCAACGCGACCGCGCCGATCCTCGTGCCCCTCCTCGTCGCCGTCGCGGAGGAGCACGGCGTACCGCGCGCGAAGCTCGCCGGGACGGTCCAGAACGACATCCTGAAGGAGTACGTCGCGCGCGGGACGTACATCTACCCGCCCGCTCCGTCGCTCCGGCTCACGGTCGACCTGATCGAGTTCGCGACCCGCGAGATGCCGAGCTGGAACACGATCTCCGTCTCCGGCTACCACATGCGCGAGGCCGGGGCGACCGCCGCGCAGGAGCTCGCTTTCACGATCGCGAACGCGATCGCCTACGTCCGGGCCGTCGCCGCGCGCGGGCTGGACGTCGACGCGTTCCTGCCGCGGATCTCATTCTTCTTCTCCGCGGACGTCCGCTTCCTCGAGGAGGTCGCGAAGTTCCGAGCGGCGCGGCGGCTCTGGTCGCGCGTCGTGCGCGAGCAGCTCGGCGCGAAGAACGCCCGCTCCCAGCAGCTGCGCTTCCACGTCCAGACCGCCGGCTCGAGCCTGACCGCGCAGCAGCCCGAGCTGAACGTCGTCCGGACGACGTTCGAGGCGCTCAGCGCGGTCCTCGGCGGCGGCCAGTCGCTCCACACGAACTCGCTGGACGAGGCGATCGGGCTCCCGACCGAGGCGGCGGCGCGGCTCGCGCTCCGCACGCAGCAGATCCTCGCCGAGGAATCCGGCGTCGCGTCGACCGTCGACCCGCTCGCCGGCGCCTACGCCGTCGAGGAGGCGACCGACCGACTCGAGCGGGAGGCGCTCGAGTATCTCGCCCGCATCGAGACGCTCGGCGGCGCCTCGGCGGCCGTGGAGCGAGGGTTCTACGCCTCCGAGATCGCCCGGGAGGCGTACCGCGTCGCGCGCGCCCGCGAGGCCGAGACCGAGCTGGTCGTCGGGGTCAACGCCTTCCGCGAGGCGAACCCGGGGTTCTCGCTGTTCCCGGAGGGCGGTCGGGGCGTCCGCGGCCAGCGGATCGACCTGCGGGAGCAGGCGCGGCAGGTCGCCGGGGTCGGCGCCTGGCGACGGCAGCGGAGCGCGCGCGCCACCGAGGAGGCGCTCGACCGCCTCGAGAAGAGCACGGCCGCCGGGGAGAACGTCGTCCCGGCGGTGATCACGGCGGTCCGCGCCGGCGCGACGCTCGGGGAGATCGCCGCCGTCTGGCGCCGCCTCTTCGGGGAGCAGCCGCCGTCGACGGCGTTCTAGGAGGGCGCGACGGAGCTCGACCACGTCGGGGTCGCGGTCGCGAACCTCGACGTCGCGACCGCCCGATGGTGGGTCGTCGCCGGGGCGCCGGACGGCCCGCCCGAGGAGGTCCCCGGCCAGGGCGTCCGGGTCGCGTTCCTCGCCGCCGGCGCGGTGCACGTCGAGCTGCTCGAGCCGCTCTCTCCCGAGTCGGCGGTCGGCCGGTTCCTCGCCCGCCGAGGGGAGGGCTTGCACCATCTCGCCTTCCGCGTGCCGAGCGTCGACGCGGCGCTCGCCGAGCTCGCGGCGCGGGGCGAGGCGGTCGTCGATCGCGTCGGTCGCGCCGGCTCCAGGGGCCGCCGGGTCGGGTTCGCCCACCCGTCGGCGTTCGGCGGCGTCCTCGTCGAGTTCGTGGAGGGCCGATGAGCCGCCTCGCCGGGGTCGACCTGGCGCCGATCTTCGACAGCCGCGGGCGGCCGACGCTCGAGGCGACGGTCGTCCTCTCCTCCGGCGCGACGGGGACCGCGGGCGCCCCGAGCGGGGCGAGCACGGGCCGCCACGAGGCCCGCGCCTTCCCCGCCGACGGCGTCCCGGGGGCGATCCGCGTCTTCCGCGAGCGGCTCCGACCGAGGCTGCTCGGCGCCGACGCGGAGCTCGCGGCGGTCGACGGGACGCTCCGCGAGGTCGACCCGAGCCCGGACCTCTCGGCGATCGGGGGCAACACGGCGACGGCGATCTCCGTCGCGACCGCGCTCGCCCTTGCCGACGAGGGCCACCGACCGCTCTGGAGGCTCCTCGCCCGGCCCGGGGTCGACGGGACGGCGTTCCCGGCGATCGTCGGCAACTGCCTCAACGGCGGCCGCCACGCGATCGGCGGCCCGGACATCCAGGAGTTCCTCGCGGTCGCGCGCGGCCCGCGGCCGGAACGATCGGTCGCGGCGGCGTTGCGCGTCCACGAGCTCGTCGGCGAGGCGCTGCGCCGGCGCGCGCCGAACGCCGCGCTCGGGCGCGGCGACGAGGGCGGCTGGGTCGCTGCGGTCGGCAACGTCGAGGCGTTCGGACTGCTTCGCGACGCCTGCGACCGCGCCCGGGACGAGCTCGGCGACGACGTCCGACCGGGGGTCGACCTGGCGGCGAGCGAGTTCTACCGCGACGGCCGCTACCGCTACCGGGAGCAGACCGTCGACTCCGACGGCCAGGTGCGCTTCGTCGCCGAGATGGTCGACCGGTTCGGCCTCGTCTACGTGGAGGACCCTCTCGATCAGGAGGCGTTCGCGCCGTTCGCCGAGCTGACCCGGGCCGTCGGCGCGAAGGCGACGGTCGTCGGCGACGACATCTACGTCACGGACGCGGGGCGGCTTCGCCGGGGGATCGACGAGCGCTCCTCGAACGCGATCCTCGTCAAGGTCAACCAGGCCGGCACGCTCACCTCGACGCTCGCGACCGTCGACCTCGCCCGCGCGCACGGCGTCGCGACCGTCGCCAGCCACCGCTCCGGAGACCTCCCCGAGGGCTGGCTCGCGCACGTCGCGCTCGCGTGCGGCGCGTGGGGGCTGAAGTGCGGTCTTCTCGGCGGTGAGCGGGTGGCAAAGCTAAATGAGCTTCTGCGGCTCGGCCGCGCCGCTTTCGCCCCATGATGCCCGACGAGCAGGTGCTTCCGGAGGAGTCGCCGGCCTCCGCCGACGGCCAGGACATCCAGCCCGGCGAGCTGCTCGTCCCGGAAGAGACGTACCTGACGAGCGGGGTGCACATCGGCACCCAGCAGAAGTCGGCGTCGATGCGCCGGTTCGTCTACAAGGTCCGCTTCGACGGGCTCCACGTCCTGGACGTCCGGGAGACCGACCGCAGGATCCGCTACGCCGCGAAGTTCCTCGCCCGGGTGCCGCCCGAGCGGGTCCTCGCCGTCTCCCAACGCCAGTACGGCCAGAAGCCGGTCCGCGTCTTCTCGAAGACGATCGGCGCCGTCTCGTTCTCGGAACGGTTCGTCCCCGGCTGCCTGACGAACCCGAACCTTCCCGAGTACTTCGAACCGAAGCTGCTCGTCGTCACCGACCCGGCGACCGACCAGCAGGCGCTGAGCGAGGCGGTCTCGATCGGCATCCCGGTCGTCGGGCTCTGCGACGTCAACAACGAGACGCGGGACGTCGACCTCGTCATCCCGGCGAACAACAAGGGCCGGGTCGCCTTGGCGACCGTCTACTGGCTCCTCGCCCGCGAGGTCCTGCGCGCCCGAGCCGGCGGGGCGGAGGTCGACTACGCCTTGACGATCGACGACTTCCAGGCCGCGCTGTAGCCTCGCCCGCCCCCCTCGGTCCCTCCGGGAACCGCTTTACCTTCGCCGGCCGTCTAGGAGGCGTGAGCCGTTCGGCGGCCGGTCTCGCGGAGCTGCTGGTCGCGCACGGCACCCCGGAGAAGGCGGCCCGGCTCTACTTCGCCGCGTGCCGCGGCGGCCCCCAGACGGCGAGCGAGCTCGCCCGGCTCGCGGGGATCCACCGCGTCGAGGCGTATCGGCTGATCCAGAGCCTGGTCGACGACCGGCTCCTCGACCCGACCGGCTCCCGACCCCGCCGGTTCGCCGCGATCCCTCCCGCCCGCCTCCTCGACCGGTACATCAGCGCGACCTCCGAGCGCCTGCGGGCCCTGGAACGCGACCGCGAGCGGATCCTCGCCGACTGGGAGGCCGGTCGCGACGTGCTCGACGAGAACGACCCGCGCAAGTTCGCGGTGCTCGAGGGCCGCGAGGTGATCCGGCGGTTCCTGCGGAAGAAGCTGGGGAGCGCGCAGCGCGAGATCCTCGTCAGCGCGACCGACCGCTGGCTGCCGTTGATGCTGGACGCCGGCCTCGACCGCTCGCTGCGCGAGGCGAGCGAGCGGGGCGTCAAGGTCCGGCTCGTCACGCGGATCCGTCCGACCAACCTCGCCGAGGCGAAGCTCCTTGCCGCGCGCGTCACGCTCCGCCACGCCGCGGTGCCGGTGACGACCCGCACCGTGGTCTTCGACCGTACCGGCGCGCTCGTCTTCGTCTCGGGCGAGTCCGGGCTCGGTCGGGCCCCGGAGGAGCAGGTCGCGCTCTGGTCCGCGGAGCCGAAGTTCGTCGACCTGACGCGCGACTACCACCAACGTCTCTGGTCGACCGCCGAGCGGGCGGAGGCGAGGATCGTCGAGCTCGAGGAGCCGTCCTCGGCGTTCCTGCCGGTCGTCTCCGGGCACGAGGCGGCGTCGTTCCAGCGGCTCAAGGAGATCACGAAGCTCGGGATGCGCGCCTCCGGCGTGCGGGAGCTCCGCCTCGACCTGCCGGAGCTGATCGGCACCGTCGCGCGCCAGCTCGGGCGGGAGATCGCCGGCGAGCTCGAGGGCGCGACGCCGCTCGAGGTCGCGCGGAACCTCTCGCGCTACTACGCGACCCACACGATGGGGAAGATGGCGATCGACCGCGAGCACCCGCTCTCGCTGAGGGTCACGGGCTGCTTCGCCTGCACCCCCGACTCCCCGGAGATCGGCCGCGAGCTCTGCCCGAGGCTGATCCGCTCCGTCCTCGAGACCCGCCTCGGCGAGGTCTGGGCGGTCTCGAAGCCGGACCCGACCCAGCACGCCCGGCGCGGCTGCGTCTTCAACGCGACCCCGACCTAGGCCGGCCCGCACGCCCGACCGGTTCAGGGCTCGAGCGACTTCGACATCCGGACGTTCGTCTCCCGGTAGCCGAGCCGTGCGTAGAGCCGCCTTGCCCCGGCGTTGTCCCCGAAGACGTGGAGCGAGAGGGTTCGGGCCCCCTTCTGACGGGCAATGCCCTCGGCGAGACGCATCGCCCCCTCGGCGTAGCCGCGGCGCCGGTACCGCTCGTCGACGAAGAGGTCGTAGACGAACCCCCCTCGCGGCTCGAGCGCCAGCCACAGCTCGCCGACCTTCGCCTCGGGCTCTCCGGCGACGATCGCGAAGAGGAACTGGTCCGGGCTGGCGAGCCCATCGGGAAGGAGCTTGTCGACCTCCTTGCGCGCCTCCGTGAGGCTCTCCTCCTCCGTCCAGCGACCTCCTCGGACGTGGTCCGCCGCGTAGTCGCGAACGAGTCGGTCGAGGTAGCCGGAGAGGTCGGCCTCGGCGAGAGGGGTGAGCCGCGTCACGGCACGCCCATCCGATTGTGCTCTTCAAACCAGCGGGTCCCTGAGGGCCTCGAGGGCCCGTTCGTCGCTGAGCGGGGTTCAGGCCTCCCGCGTCGCCGGCGCAGGGTTCGAGGTACCCCCCGTTGCGCCGGAGGTTGGGTACGCGGATGCCGTTTCGTATCCGACAGTCTGAGAAGGGGGAGGTCACCGACCTTAGCGAGCCGCAGTGCAGCCTCGACGGGAACACGTCGAGGTCCCTCGAGTGGGATCAAGAAGCAGGGGCCCTCGCGCTCGAGAGGGTCCCACGTGCGAGCAGGGTGTTGGAAGACGCCCATGCCAGCGTCGCGGACCTCCATGCCGACCAGCTCCGAGGGCGCGTCGAGTTCGAGTATACAGCCCGGCAGAGTCGCCTCCCAGGGAACGACGTACCTGGTGGGGCGTACTACGACGTCTTCCGGGCCGCAGGGCCGCTGTAGGTCCGCTGCGGGCCGCCGGAGCGGGCGAGGACCGAGCCTTTCTCGGGTCTTCGGGACCCTGAGCGGGAACGGCTGTCCGCGCGACTCCACCGCCAGCCTTCGAGCGAACTTCGCAGCTCCTCTTGACCGCCATCACCTGGGAGCATCGGACGGGAGACCGACGGAGGGCCGGCGCAAGCGGCCTTCGGACGAGCGGGTGATGGACGAAGGCACGAAATAGCTCGCCCACCTTCGGCCTGCGGCCGAGTCTCACAGTGGCGCACCTTGAGTGGCGACCTCCGTGGTATCGAGACTTCCTTCTCAGGCACGTACCCGAAGGCGGGGAAGGCGCGGAGGTAGGGGTCTGGGGGGGGGTTTCACCCGCCGAATACTCCGCGTAGCACGCCCGAGGCGTCTACTTCTCGTGGACCCTTGGGAGATAGATTTCTCGCATCCGCATGCCAGGTGGGGCGCCTCCGGAACATGTTCTCAGCGGGATCTCGACTCGCTGTGCTCCTCAGTGGAGTACGCATTCCACAAGGAGATTGAACGCGGTTCGATCGAAGTTCATAGGACGAGGTCGCCCGACGCGGCCACGAGGGTACCAGACGAGTCGCTGGACTTCGTCTACATCGACGCCGATCATCGCGCAGCTGCGGTGTCCGCAGACCTTCGAGCGTGGTGGCCAAAGCTTCGTCAGGGAGGAGTTCTGTTCGGAGATGACTACGGCTACGGCAGGCGTACTTGGCTTCACGGCGTAACCGAAGCGGTCGACCGGTTCTGTGCAGAGCATAGGATCGAACTGAAGGTCCTGCCGCGGCACCAGTTTCTGATCCGCAGACCCCGAACTCGGTGACCGCCGGTCGCTGAGGGACGGAGCTCCCCGCGAGGCCCTCCCGGGCCGAAGGGGCTTGGCGCAGACGTCGTTCGGGGGAATCGCTCGAGACTGTTGCCTGCGGTCGAACGTCCAGGCGGTCTTCTCCGCCGCGAGGCGGACACTTGGGTAGGTGCTGCTCGGCAAGACGCAGCTCGCGCGGTTTAACGAGACTCTCGCCTGCCTGCTAGCCTACAAGCTCGGTGTCATCGTACTCGCGGTTCACGAGCATGGATTGGGGCCCGCGTCTGTCGGGCCCCGGCGACAGGTCTCCCCTCGAACCGCCCTCCAGCGGATGGCGAACTCGATCCAGCGAGGATGGGGCCTTCGGGGGCCGCGACTCTTGTTCCGGGCGCAGTGACCGAAGTCGGGGAGGCCTCCGAGTAAAATTCCGGGGCCTGAGGAAGGGTTGGCAGAGTGTAGCATATGTAATTACAAATCCGACACGGCAGGGATGAACATATAAATAGCCGCTCCCGATAGGCACCCGTACAAGCATGACCGCTTCCTCCCGCACTTCGGGAGCCTCCCGAAGCCGTTCAACCGCCCGACCCTCGAGTTCGGTGACCCCTCCGCCGGCGCTCGAAGCCCCCGCCGCGGCAGCGCCCCCCTCCTCGGACGTCTGCCCGAACTGTGGCTCCTCCCACCTCATTCGCGACGAGATCCGCGGAGAGATCGTCTGCGCGGACTGCGGGCTGGTCGTCGACCAGAGCGCCCTCGTCAGCGACCGGGGCCAGAGGGGCTCTAAGGAGGACACGGGCCGTGAGGCGCGCGGCTGGGGCCCCGTGATCTCTCCCCTGATGCCCGACAAGGGCCTGTTCAGCGAGATCGGGGTCCCGACCCGCGACTTCCAGGGGAACTCGCTCTCCCGCAACACGTCGCTGAAGTTCTATCACCTGCGCAAGCTCAACCACCGACTGCGTGCGGCCCGGACCCACCAGCGCAACCTCGTCGTGGCGCTTGGGGAGCTGAACCGCCTCGCCGGGGTCCTCGGCCTCTCGCGCGAGGTCAAGGAGTCGGCGACGTACATCTACCGACGGGCGCTCGAGCACAAGGCGACCCGCGGCAAGAAAATCGTCGCGCTGGTCGCCGCGAGCGTCTACGCGGCGTGCCGGCAGTGCCACGTCCCGCGGACGATGAAGGAGATCATCGCCCACTCCAAGGCGACGAAGATCGAGGTCGGCCGGGCGTACACGCTGCTCGCGCGCGAGCTCAAGCTCGGCCTCAAGCCGGTCGAGCCGCGCGACTACCTCGTGCGGTTCACCCAGGACCTCAACCTCTCGAAGGAGGTCCGCCAGAAGGTCCTGCAGCTCCTCGAGCAGGTCGAGCAGGTCTACTCGACGAGCGGCGTTCTGCCGAACGGGATCCTCGCGACGATCATCTACATCGCGTCGAACCTGATGGGCGAGCCGCGCAGCCAGGACCGGATCGCCGCGGTCGCCAACGTCACTCCGGTGACGATCCGCAACCACTACAAGGAGCTCCTCGACCTCCTCGGCCTGCCGAAGAACCTCGCGAACCCCCAGGCTCGGGGCCTCGCCCCGGCCGAGGGCGGCGAGCCGGCCGAGAAGCTCGAGACGACCCCCGCCGCCGCAGCCCACTGACGGCCTCCGGAGCCGCCCCGCGCCCTACCCTCCCCCGGGGGGAGCGGAGCGGTCCCGGAGGCTTCCCTTCCGGGCGGCAAGGGAGATGAACCTCCGGGGCGGTCGAGCGACGTGGCGGCCGCCGCTCCGCTGAGCTACTCGTCCTACCGGACCTACCTCGAGTGCCCGCTCCGGTGGAAGTACCTCTACGTCGAGAAGCGGCCCGAGACCCCCCGCGGCTACTTCACCTTCGGCCGCGTCGTCCACTCCGTCCTCGAGGAGCTCGTCCGTCCGCTGGTCGTTCCCGTCGCCCGCCGCAAGGACGGCGGGGAGAGCCAGACGACCCTGCGCGACTGGTCGGAGCCGACCCCCGGGGCCGCCGCCGGGCCGCCCAAGGCTCCCGTTCCGGCCGAGGAGCTGCTCGCCCTCTACGACCGACTCTGGTCCAGCGACGGCTACAGCTCTCCGGACGAGGAGGAGCGCTATCGGGCCCTCGGGCGCGAGCTCCTGCTCCGCTACCGGGAGTGGCTCGAGCTCGAGCCGCCGGCGCCGGTCGCGGTGGAGGAACACCTCTCCGCGACGTGGGACGGGCTCGCGGTCCACGGCTACGTCGACCGGATCGACCGGACCCCGGGCGGAGGCCTCGAGGTCGTCGACTACAAGACGAGTCGAGAGCTTTCCGAGGGGGACGCGGCCGCTTCCGACCAGCTGAGCCTCTACCAGGTCCTGGTGGAGCACAATTTCCGCGCGCCGGTCGAGCGGCTCACGCTGCTGCACCTCCGCTCGCTCACGCCGCTCCGTACCCCCCCGCGAGGCTCCCGGACGCTCGAGCCCCTGCACCAGCGCATGGGGGAGGTCGCCGACGGGATCCGCGAGCAGGCGTTCGAGCCGACCCCCGGCCGGCACTGCAGCCGCTGCGACTTCCGCTCGATCTGCCCGGAGTTCCGGCCGATGCCGGCGCTCGAGGGACCTCGCCTCGCCTCGCTCGTCGACCGGTTCGACGCCCTCCGGGCCGACGAGCGCCGCCTCGAGCGGGAGCTGGCCATGACCGCCGCCGAGCTCCACCGCGCCGCCGAGGAGCTCGGGCTCCACCGTGTCCCGGGCTCGCGCGCCGTGGCGGTCCGGCGGCGGGAGGTCTCCTGGCAGTACCCCTTGGAAGCGGTCCGGCCGATCCTCGAGGCGGCCGAGGGAGCCCCGCGCCCGGCGCCGGAGACGGCGGAGGGGGTGCGGCGGCTGCTGCGCGACCCGACCGTGCCCGCCCCCGTGCGACGCAAGGTCGCCGAGACCGGCTCGAGGCGGGTCCGCTGGTACTGGGAGCTCGAGGAGTCCGACGGCTCCCCGCGGTAGCCCGGGCCCGGGCAAGCGCTTTGAAGGCGGCCAGGTACTCTCCCGTATGGGGGTCGCACTCGCCAGCGGCGCGCGCCTCGCCAGCGTGGAGGGGCGCCGGCCGGCGGTCACGACGGTCTGCTCGCACTCCTCCCTGCAGATCTTCCACGGGGCCCGTGCGGAAGGGCTGTCGACGATCGGGATCGCGATCGGCAAGCCCCCGAAGTTCTACGACGCCTTCCCGCTCGCCCGGCCGGACCGCTTCCTGACGGTCGAGCGGCACAGCAACGTCCCGGCGCTCGCCGAGAACCTTCGCGCGGCCGGCGCGGTGATCGTCCCGCACGGCTCGTTCGTGGAGTACCTCGGCGCGGAGGCGTTCGGCAAGATCGACGTGCCGGTCTTCGGCAACCGCGAGGTCCTTGCCTGGGAGTCGGACCGCCGCAAGGAACGCGTCTGGCTCGAGAGCGCGGGCGTCGAGATGCCGA
This sequence comes from Thermoplasmata archaeon, assembly GCA_030037035.1. GTDB lineage: Archaea > Thermoplasmatota > Thermoplasmata > Lutacidiplasmatales > UBA184 > Lutacidiplasma. The sequence continues at coordinate 505 of JASHSA010000036.1, read as the reverse complement.
AGCGCTACGAGGACGCGAGCGAGGTCGACGGGCCGGTGATCGTGAAGTACTACGGCGCGAAGGGCGGCAAGGGGTTCTTCCTCGCGAAGAACCGCGAGGCGCTCGCCGACTTCACGCCGAACGGGCCGTACGTCATCCAGGAGTACGTCCTCGGCACGCGCTACTACGTCCACTTCTTCTACTCGCCGCTCGCGGAGGGCGGCTACCGCGTCGGCCACGGCGCGCTCGAGATGCTCGGGATGGACCGGCGCGACGAGGCGAACATCGACGAGCTCTACAAGCTCGGCGCGCAGGAAGAGCTCCTCAAGGCCGGGATCCGGCCGACGTTCGTCGTCACCGGCAACGTCCCGGTCGTCCTGCGCGAGTCGCTCCTCGAGAAGACGTTCGAGGTCGGCGCGCGGATCGTCGAGCGGTCGATCGAGCTGTTCGGCGGGATGGTCGGACCGTTCTGCGTCGAGGGGATCATGACCGAGGACCTCACGTTCAAGGTCTTCGAGATCTCGAC
>JASHSA010000035.1 GCA_030037035.1 Thermoplasmata archaeon | reverse complement strand
GTCGGCGAGAAGATCGGCAAGCCGCGCCATGCCACCGAGCAGGCGCTCCTCGCGCTCGGCCGAGACGCCGTCGAGACGCTCGGCCCCTCGGACCTCGGCCTGGGCCCCGCCGAGGTCGGGGCGTTCGCCTCCCCGACCCGGGTCGTCTCGGTGAGCGACGTCGCGCCCCGTCGCCTCGGACGCTCGTTCGCCGAGGGGCCCGTGGCCCGGCGCGTGCACGAGGCGCTCCAGGTCCTCCGGCCGCTCCTCGGGCCCCGCGCTCCGCTCCCTCCGCTGCCCTGGCCGCCGGCGCCCGACGCCGCGCGCGAAGTCCTCGTCCTGCTCTCCGGCCCCGACGGCACGCTCGCCCCGGCGGCGCCGTCGAGGCTCTCGGTCGTGCGTCGGGCCCTCCCCGCCCACTCGGTCGGAGCGGTCGTCTACGGTCCGCGACCGTCGGCAGAGGCGGTCGCGCTCCTCGAGTCGGCCGGGGCGCTCGCCGGCTACCTCCTCGACCCCGGCGCGCCGGCGTTCGACTCCTCCGACGTCGCGCGGGGGCTCGCGGTCGTTCTCGGGGAGCGGCCGAAGCTTGCCGCCGTCGTCACCGACGCCTCGTCGTTCGGACGGGAGGTCGCCGGCCAGCTCGCCGCCGCGCACCGGCTCGGGGCGGTCGGGGACGCGGTCGACGTCCGGGCCGAGCCGGACGGCACCCTCACCTGGACGAAGCCGTCGTTCGGCGGCCGGACCCACGCGGCGATCCGGTGCCGGTCGAGCCCGACGGTCGCGACGATGCCCGACGGGCTCTCCGCTCCGGCCACGGACGCTCGCGCCGAGGGTCGGCTCGTCTGGCAGCCGGTCCCGGTCCCCCCTCCCCGGGGCCGTCTCGTGCGCGGGACCGAGGTCGACGAGCCGCTCGCCGGTCGGTCGGTCGACGGCGCGGAGGTCGTCGTCGCGGTCGGCTCCGGCATCGGGGGTCCGGACGGGATCGGGCGGCTCGCCCCGGTGCTCGCCCGCTGGGACGCCGCGCTGGTCGCGACGCGCCGGGTCGTCGACGCGGGCTGGATGCCGGCCCGCGCGCAGCTCGGCCTCACGGGGCGCCTCCTCGCCCCGCGCCTCGCGGTCCTCCTCGGGGTCCGGGGGGCGCCGAACCACATGGTCGGCTGGAGACGGGCGGGGGCGATCCTCGCGGTCAACGGCGACCCCGGCGCCCCGGTCTTCGCCGAGGCGGACGCCGGCATCGTCGGGGAGATCGACGCGGTCGTGCCGGAGCTGCTCGAGCCGCTCGCGCTAGCGCTTCGCCGACCCGCGCTCGGCTGACGGGGCGAGCCGTTCGGCGGCCTTGAGGCAGGCGAGCAGGTCGTCCAGGGTCGCCCGGGCGCTGGCGGCGGAGGTCGCCTCGAGGCGGACCTCGAGCGCGTTCCCCCGGACCGCCAGCCGGACGAAGGCCGGGGTGTCGGCGCGGACCGCCTCCCGCAGCGCGCGCGCCGCCGACGGCCGGTCGCGCTCGGCGCGCACCCGGACGCTCAGCCGGACGAGCGCCGGTCGGGCCGGGGGGGCGTCGATCCGCTTCCTCCTGGCGGGGCCGCTCCCGGGCCGCGCTCGAGCGCTCCCGGGACGATCGGCGCGGTGTGGGTCCGGCGCGCCGTCTCCGCCGCGGCGCGCTCGCGCAGGTAGCGCAGGACGGACGGCCAGACGGTGCCGTCCTCGCGCTGCTTGTTCTCGAAGTTGTGCTCGCCGATGAACCGTCCGAACGCCGCCTGGCTCGCGGCGTCCCACGCCCCGTTGAGCCGACCGGTGTAGTAGCCCAGGACCGAGAGGTCGTGCTGGAGGGACGCCGCGACCTCGCCGTCGATCCTGCGGAGCGTCGTCGGGTCCTCCCGGGAGAGCATCGTGAGGTCGTAGAGCCGGAAGACCCGCGCGAGCTCCTCGATCGGGCTCGGGTGGTCGTCGACCCGGACGTCGACCCAGCGGTCGCTCCCGCCGTACCCCTCGCCCTTGCGTACGACGAAGAGCGCCGCGGATTGCATCCCGCGCCGGTCCCCGCCCTCCCGCTGGCCGGCGGCGAGCGCGGCGAGCAGGCGGTCGAGGAGGTCGCCGGGCGTCGACTCGTACGACCGCGCCATCGCGCGCACGACCGCCGGGCCGAACAGGATGTTCCCCTGGCAGGTGAACCCGTCGCCGACCTCGTGGCCGGCCCAGTCGAGGCACTTCGCCCCGGTGAACGCCGCGGCGCGGCCCTTCGCGTCGACGACCCCGAGCTGGCGGTGGTCGCGTTCCGGATCGGCCGCCGTCAGCTCTCGCACGACCTGCTCGGCGCTCGCGCCGGCGGCGAGCCGGGCGAGGGCGTCGGGTCCGTAGGCGACGTTCGCCATCGCCTGCGTCGCGACCGCGCCGACCCCGGCCCGGGCGAACGGCACGACGGCGCCGACGGAGATGAACTTCGACTGCACCGCGACGCCCCAGGCGCCGGTCGAACGCTCGTGCGCGACGATCGAGAACGTCCCGAACCTCGGCGGCGGCATCGGTACCGCGCGACGCCGGGGGGCTCGTTACGTTGTCGGGCGGCCCCCTAGGGGTCGGTCAGGACTCGTCCGCCGTCGCGGCGGGCGGCCCCGGCTTCGCGCCCTTCGCCGGGGCGGGGAGCCGGGCGTCCAGCTCCCGCCAGATGGCGTCGACCGCGGCGTAGAACTCGGGAAGCGGTCCGGAGCCGGCGAGCGCCCCCTTCGCGGCGGCGAGCTCGCCCTCGAGCGCTCCGGCGTCGACGCCGTGCGCCGCGGCCCACCGCACGCTCGCCTCGGCGAGCGCGAGCTGGTCGTCGGCGACGCGCCGCGCCCGGCGCGCGTCCTTCTCCGCGGCCGGGAGCGCGTGATCGGGGTCCCAGTGCGGAGGGACCGGGGCCGGGATCGGGACCCGCAGGCGCCGGTACGGCTCGGCGAGCGACGGCCACCGCGGCTCGGCGAAGCGGATGCTCAGCTGGTCGAGCGCCGTGGTGGCGGTGCCGTAGTCGCCGGCGCGGAACGCCGCGAGCGCCTTCTCGTACGGCGCGGCGACCTCCGCCGGCACGCCGCCCTTCCAGCTCTCCTGCAGGAGGGCGACGTGGGACGGGACGAGACGTCGCAGCAGCTTCACCTGGGGCGGTTCGGGGGCCGGCGGGGGCGGCGCCGGTGCGGCGGCGGCCTCGGGAGGCCGGTTCGGGGCGCCGGGCATGGGGTCGGCGGGGCGTTCAGAGGAACGCCTCGAACTCCTTCGTCACTTCGGGATACTTGTCGTGGACCGCCTTGAGGATGTTGTGGACGCTGAGCTTCTCGAGCCTCACCCCGGAGAGGACGTCGATGATCTTGTCGAACGTCTCGTCGCTGAGCGTGACGAGCTTCTCCTTCGCGAGCCAGTTCCGGTAGAGCTTCTCCTCGAGGCGGGCGCGCCAGCCCTTCTCGTAGCGCTGGAGGAACTCCTTCGAGGCGTCGCCCGCGGCCGCCGCCTCCGCGGCGACCGTGCCGCAGATCTTGCCGGCGATGCAGCCGTTCGCGATCCCGCCGCCGGTGAGGGGGTCGATCATCCGCGCCGCGTCCCCGACGAGCATCAGGCCGTCCGTGACGGTCTGCTTGAGCGGCGCCGAGATCGAGACCCCGCCGCCGACCATGTCGATCTTCTTGCCCTTCGCGTACTCCGGGTGCGCCGCGATCCAGCGGTCGAGGTAGCTCTTCGCGTCGGCCGGGCTCTTCACCTGGCTGACCTGCACGCCGATCCCGACGTTCGCGAGGCCGTCGGCCTTCGGGAAGACCCAGACGTAGCCGCCGGGGGCGACCTTGCCGAGGTAGAAGTCGCAGTAGCGCGCGTCGGAGCCGACGTTCGTCATGCGGTACTGCAGGCACGTGTCCATGTCGCGCATCGCGAGGTTGGTGGAGATCCCCGCCCAGCGGCCGACCTGGCTCTCGAAGCCGTCGGCGCCGATCGTCACCTTCGCGTGGACGTCGAGCAGCTCGCCGAACTGCTTGACCTTCGCGCCGACGATCCGGCCGTGCTCGCGGAGCATCGCGACGGCGGAGGTCTTCAGACGGACCTCGACGCCCGCGTTCGCCGCGTCGATCGCGAGCTGCTTGTCGAACTCGTCGCGCTCGACGACGTAGCCGACCTCGTTGCCGGCGTGCTTTTCGTTGATCTCGAAGACCTTCTCGCTCGGCGAGAAGATGCGCGCCCCCTCGACCTCGAGGTTGATCCAGCGGCCGGGCTTGATCCCGACCTCGCCGAGCCAGTCCTTGCTCATCCCCTCGCCGCATCGGACGGGGCTGCCGATCTCCTGGCGCTTCTCGATGAGGAGGACGGAGGCGCCGTGGTGGGCCGCCCACTTCGCGGTCATCGAGCCGGCCGGCCCGCCGCCGATCACCAGGACGTCGGTGGAGAGTTCCTGCGCCACGGGAGAGGCTCCTCCGCCGCTCAGCCGATCTCGATCGCCCCGACCGGACAGGCCTTCACGCAGACCTCGCAGCGCGTGCAGATCTTCTCGTCGAAGGTGATGCGCGTCTCGTCGAGATAGATGCAGTTGAGCGGACAGATCCCGACGCACGCGCCGCAGTAGATGCAGAGCTGGCCGCTCGACTCGATATGGAGGCTCTTCTTGTTCGGCACCCTACGGTACCCGCGATAGGACCAAGGCTGAGGCAGATAAAGGCTCCCGGCGAGGGGTCCCGCGCCCCGCCGTTCCCGCCTCCCCGACCGACCTCGGCGCACGGTCGCGGACGGCGGATCCATCGGCCGCACGGTCGCCTCGCGGGCCGGCCACGGGGCCCGAGGAGGCGTGCGCCGCCACGTTCCAGGAGCGCGGAGAGGCGCTCGCGGTCACGCCCGCGCCGGCTCCCCCCCCGGACGCCTCGAACCCGCCCCCGTCGGCGCGCACGACGACCCCGGGGAGCTGCCCCACGCCGGAGGGACTCGGACGCCGCCGCCTTCCTGACCCCGCCCCCGTTCGCGGAGCGCGGGGCCGCCGGGGGAGTCCTTGGCCGGCCCCCGCGCCCGGAGAAGGGAGGTTGCCGGAGGGAACACTCCTCCGCGCGCGCGAAGTGTCGGGGCGGGTCCGGGCGTGCCGCTACGGCGGCGAGCGGACCGACGCCGGACGGGGCGCGTGGGCCGGCTCGTCGAGCCAGCGCTCGGCGTCGATCGCGGCCATGCAACCGTCGCCGGCGGCCGTGACGGCCTGCCGGTAGCGGTGGTCCCGGACGTCGCCGGCGGCGAAGACGCCGTCGACGCTCGTGCGCGTGCCGTCGTGCGTCAGCACGTAGCCCTGCGCGTCCAGGTCGAGGACCCCGCGGAAGACGTCGGTCGCCGGGGCGTGGCCGATCGCGACGAACACTCCGCCGGCGGCGAGCTCCTCGGTCGCGCCGGTCCGGGTGTCGCGGAGCCGGACGCCGCGGACGGTACCGTCCCCGAGGACCTCCACGACCTCGCTGTTCAAGCGCAGGGCGATCTTCGGGTTCCGGCGCGCCCGGTCCTGCATGATCGGGCTCGCCCGCAGGCGGTCCCGGCGGTGGACGACCGTCACCGACGTGGCGAACTTCGTGAGGAAGAGCGCCTCCTCCATCGCGGTGTCGCCCCCGCCGACGACGACCAGCTCGCGGCCCTTGAAGAAGAACCCGTCGCACGTCGCGCAGGCGCTGACGCCGTGGCCGAGGAGCCGCTGCTCGGAGGGGAGCCCGAGCCACCGGGCGTTCGCGCCGGTCGCGACGATCACGGCGTCGGCGTGGACGACCCCGTGGGTCCCGGTGCGGAGCGTGAACGGACGGCGGGCGAAGTCGACCGAACTCGCGTTGTCGTCCAGGAACTCCGCGCCGAACCGCTGCGCCTGCCGACGCATCCGCTCGACGAGCTCCGGGCCCATCACCGGGTCCGGGAACCCCGGGAAGTTCTCGACGTCGGTCGTGATCAGGAGCTGGCCGCCGGCCGGCACGCCGGCGATGACGAGCGGCGCGAGCTCGGCGCGGGCCGCGTACAGCGCCGCGGTCAGGCCGGCCGGCCCGCTGCCGAGGACCGCGAGGCGCACCTCCGAACGGAGCTCCGCCATCGCCCCGACGACGTCGCGTCGGGGTTAAAGCGGAGGCGGGCCGCGGCCCGCGCCGGGTCCGCCAGGCCCCTCCGGCCGCCCGCGGAGGGCGCCGTCACGGCGCGCGACGGCCGAGCCGAAGGCGGCCGGGAGCCTCCTCGTCGGCGTACCCGCCGCGATAGAACAGCAGCGGGCCGACCTCCCGGCCCTCCTCGAGCCCCAGGACCTCGCCGACGACCAGCACGTGGTCGAAGACGGGGGTCTCGGAGACGAGACGACAGTCGAGCGTGGCGAGCGCGCCGTCGAGCAGGGCGGCCCCCGTGACGCCCCGGTGCACGCCGACGCCCCGGAACTTCTGCGGGGAAGGGACGGTCGCCGCGAACCGGCGGCTCAGCTCGCGCTGGTCGGAGGCGAGGAAGCTGACGGCGAAGCCGCGGCCCTTCCGCAGGACCGGCAGCGTGTCGGCGTCGCGCTGGAGGCTCACGAGGACCGTCGGCGGCTCGAGGGCGACCGACAGCAGCGCGTTGACCGTCAGGCCGGCGTCCTCGCCGTCCGCGCGGGCCG
>JASHSA010000034.1 GCA_030037035.1 Thermoplasmata archaeon | reverse complement strand
CGCGCCCGCCCGGCCGGGCGGTGGCTGACGGTCCACGGGCCGCGCGAGCACAACCTCAAGGGCGAGGACGTGAAGGTCCCGCTCGGGCTGTTCGTCGCGTTCTCGGGGGTCTCGGGGAGCGGCAAGTCGACGCTCCTCGAGGAGATCCTCTACAAGGCGGTCCGCCGTCACCTGGGCGTCGGGCGCGAGAGCCCGGGCCGCCACGACTTCATCGAGGGGATCGACGAGATCGACCGCGTCCTCCTGATCGACCAGTCGCCGATCGGCCGCACCCCCCGCTCGAACCCGGCGACGTACACCGGCGTGATGACGCCGGTCCGCGAGCTGTTCGCGAGCCTCCCCGAGGCGAAGGCCCGCGGCTTCCGCCCGGGCCGCTTCAGCTTCAACGTCGCCGGGGGCCGCTGCGAGGCGTGCGACGGCGACGGCGTCCTCCGCTACGAGATGCACTTCTTGCCGGACGTCTACGTGGCCTGCGAGGAGTGCCACGGCCGGCGGTTCAACGCCGAGACGCTCGAGGTCGCCTTCAAGGGCAAGACGATCGCCGACGTCCTCGAGATGACGGTCGACGAGGGGCTCGCGTTCTTCGAGAACCACCGGCGCATCGCCTCGCGCCTGCGCCTCCTGAGCGAGGTCGGCCTCGGCTACGTCCGCCTCGGCCAGAGCGCCACGACGCTCTCGGGCGGCGAGGCCCAACGGATCAAGATCGCCTACGAGCTCGCGAAGCCGCCGACGGGCCGGACGCTGTACCTGCTGGACGAGCCGACGACCGGCCTGCACTTCGCCGACGTCGAGCGGCTCCTGGCCGTCCTCTTCCGCCTGCGCTCCGGCGGCAACACGGTCGTCGTCATCGAGCACCACCTGGACGTGCTCAAGAGCGCCGACTGGCTGATCGACCTCGGTCCGGAGGGCGGCGACGCGGGCGGTCGCGTCGTCGCCGCAGGGACGCCGGAGGAGATCGCGCGCCACGCCGGCTCGCACACGGGCCGCTTCCTCGCCCCGCTGCTGGTGCGCGGGCGGCTCGCGCCGCGCCTGACGGCATGAGCGCGCCGCCCGAGCGGGGCCCGCCGGCGTTCGTGCCGGCGAGCGAGCTCGCCGCCGCGACCGGCGAGGGGTTCCGGCTCGGGCCGGACGCCCCGGGGGTCTACCTGTTCCGCTCGGCCGGCGGGGAGGTCGTCTACGTCGGCAAGTCCCGGAGCCTGCGCCGCCGGGTCCTCGACCACCTCCGCGCGAGGGTCGAGAAGGACGGGACGATCCTCGCGCAGAGCGCGAGCGTCGAGTTCGTGCCGACGTCGAACGAGCGCGAGGCGCTGCTCCTCGAGGCGAGCCTGATCAAGCAGTACCAGCCGCCGAACAACGTCCTGCTCAAGGACGACCGCTCCTATCCGTACCTCGCCGTCACGACCGGCGAGGAGTTCCCGCGGATCGTCCTGGTACGGCGGCCTCGCCGCCGGGCGGGGACGCTCCTCTTCGGTCCGTACACCAGCGCGCGCGAGGCGCGGGGCGTGGAGCGGCTGCTCGGCGACCTCCTCCGGCTGCGGCGCTGCGTGCGGCTCCCGAACGCCCCCTGCCTCTACTACCATCTCGGCGTCTGCAGCGCCCCGTGCGTCGGCAAGATCTCTTCCGAGGAGTACCGCCGCGACGTCGACCGGGCGGTGGAGATCCTCCGGGGGCGCGTCGCGACGGTCCGCCCGCTCGTCGAGGCGGAGATGCGCGCCGCGTCGGCGCGCGAGGAGTTCGAGCGCGCCGGCCTCCTGCGGGACGCCCTCGCCGGGCTCGGCGCGCTCGCCAGCCGCCAGTCGGTCGTCGGGCGCGGTTCGGGGCGCACGGACGTCCTCGCGCTCGCCTACCCGCGCGAGCCGTCGACGCTCCGCGTCGCGATCGGCCTCGTCCGGCTCGAGGACGGCGAGGTCTGCGGGACGGAGCCCCACCTTCTCGCCGTGCCGGCGGACGACGTGCCGGAGCCGGGCGAGCTGCTCCGCCAGTTCCTGACGCAGTACTACGGCGGGCGGCTGAGCCTGCCGGACCTCCTCGTGATCGCCGGGGCCCGCCCTGACGGGATCGACGCGACGCTCGACGAGCTGTTCGGAGCGCGGGGGATCGACGTCCAGTTCCGCCCGACCGGCCGCCTCGCCGGGGTCGCCGGGCTCGCCGAACGGCTCGCCCGGGCGACCGTCGACCAGGTCGTCGCGCGGCCTCCCCCGCGCGAGGTGCTCCTCGCGCTGCAGTCGCTGCTCGAGCTGCCGACGATCCCGAACCGCATCGAGGGGACGGACATCTCGATCTTCCAGGGCTCGGAGGCCGTCGGCTCGCTCGTCGTCTTCGACCGGGGCGTCCCGCGGCGTTCCGAGTACCGCCGCTTCCGCATCCGCACCGTCCCCGGGACGAACGACTTCGCGATGATCGCCGAGGTCGTCCGACGGCGCTACCTGCGGCGCTCGGCCGACGGCGAGCCGCTGCCGGACCTCCTCGTCGTCGACGGGGGCGCGGGGCAGCTCGGCGCGGCCGTCAGCGCGCTCGCGGCGCTCGGCCTCGCCGACCGGATCCCGGCGATCGGGCTCGCGAAGCGGGAGGAGGAGGTCTACCGGCCCGACCGGGGCGAGCCGAGCCGGCCGAACCCGAACTCCGCGCCGATGCTGCTGCTGCGGGCCGTGCGGGACGAGGCGCACCGGTTCGCGGTCACGTACCACCGGACGCGCCGGCGGATCCGGCTGCGCGACGAGGTCGCCGCGGCCGCCGACGGGGCGGACTGACGGCTACTTCGCGGTCCCGCGGCTCCGCTCCAGCGGGCCGATGAACGGCAGGCCGCTCACCCGTTTCGCCACCTCGGCCGGGGTCAGGTGGCGGAGCTCGGTGTCGGGCTCCAGGATCGAGACGTCCAACGCCTCCGGCGGGAACGGAGTGGGCGACCCCTCCGCGACGGCCTGGACGGCGAGCCGGAAGGCGGCCTCCTCGTTCCGGGTCGGGGGGATCTTCTCCTCGAGGAAGTCGGCGACGGCCCGCCGGTTGCGCCCGATGGCGTACGCCTTCCATCCGATGGTGGCGCCGCTCGGGTCGAGCTCGATGAGCCCCG
>JASHSA010000033.1 GCA_030037035.1 Thermoplasmata archaeon | reverse complement strand
ATCGACGGCTCGTCCAGGATGTACAGGACGCCAACGAGGCCGGAGCCGATCTGCGTCGCGAGCGCGATGCGCTCCGCCTCCCCGCCGCTCAGGCTCCCGCTCGCGCGGTCGAGCGAGAGGTACGTCAGCCCGACGTTCTCGAGGAAGCCGAGCCGCGCCCGGATCTCCTTGACGACCTGGCCGACGATCTTCTCGTCGCGCTCGTGGAGCCGGAGGTTCCGGAACAGCGCGACCGCGTCGGCGACGGTCATCGCGGCGACCTCGGCGATCGACCGGCGCTCGACGGTCACGGCGAGGCTCGCCGGCTTCAGCCGACGCCCGCCGCACGAGCGGCAGCTGACGAACGACATGAACCCCATGTAGTACTCCTTCGCGCCCTCGCTCTTGGTCGACTTCCAGCGGCGCTCGACGGCGGCGACGAGCCCTTCTCGGAGCCAGCCGGTCGCCCACCAGTGGGCCGGGCCCCGGACGCCCGGGCCGATGCTCCGCTCGCTGCCGTACATGAGCGCCTTCCAGCCCTTCTCGGAGAGCTCGCGGACCGGCCGACGCAGGTCGTAGCCGTACGCGCTCGCGAACCGCCGGAGCCCTTCTCCCTCCGGCGTCAGCCCCCAGACGGCGATCGCCCGACCGAGGGGCTTGTCCTTGTCCGGCACGATCCGCTCCGGGTCGGCGTGCAGCGTCGCGCCGATCCCGAGGCACTCCGGGCAGGCGCCCAGCGGGTTGTTGAACGAGAACATCCGCGGCGTGAGCTCCTCGAGCGAGAAGCCGCACTTCGGGCAGGCCCGGCGGCTCGAGTACGTCGTGCGGCGGCCGTCCTCCTGGCGCACGAGGACGAGCCCGTCGCCGAGCTCGCGGGCGAGGGCGACCGACTCGGCGAGGCGGCTCTCCTCGCCGTCGGCGACGTCCAGCGAGTCGACCACGACCTCGATCGTGTGCTTCTGGTTCTTGCCGAGCCGGACCTCGCGGCCGGGAAGGCGGACCTCCACGCCGTCGATGACGAACCGACGGTAGCCGGAGCGGCGGAGCCGCTCGAGGACGTCCCGGTGCTCCCCCTTGGTCCCCCGGACGACCGGGGCGAGCAGGTCGACCTTGCCGCCGGCGGCGCCCCGACGTACCGCCTCGACAATCCGGTCGACCGACTGCGGAGCGATCTCTTCGCCGTCGTTCGGGCAATGCGGGACGCCGATCCGGGCGAACAGCAGCCGCAGGTAGTCGTAGATCTCGGTCACCGTGCCGACGGTCGAGCGGGGGTTGCGGCTGCCGGCGCGCTGCTCGATCGCGATCGCCGGCGACAGGCCCTCGATCGAGTCGACGTCCGGCTTGTCCATCTGGCCGAGGAACTGGCGAGCGTACGCCGACAGGCTCTCGCTGTAGCGGCGCTGGCCCTCGGCGTAGAGCGTGTCGAAGGCGAGCGACGACTTCCCGGACCCGCTGACCCCCGTGATCACGATGAACTTCCCGCGCGGCAGGTCGAGCGAGACGTCCTTCAGGTTGTGCTGCCGCGCCCCGCGGATGCGGATCGCGTCGGCGACCTCGGGCATGGGGGCTCCTCCCTACGGCGGCAGCAGCGCGCCGACCGTCTCGACCAGGCGCGCGAGGACGTGGACCTGGACCCGCTCGCCGAGCTCGGCGCTCGCGGCGCGCGTGTCGCCGATGACGCTCTCCGGCCAGTCGCCCTCGCTCGCCGGGCCGGGCACGAACGGACTGTGCCGGTAGGCGCCGACCGGCCTCGAGGCCCCGACGGTCGCCGGAGCGAGCGCGAGCAGGCGCGACGTCTCGAGCAGGCCGGCGTGTCCGTCGGTCGCCGGAGCGTCCTGGCCGCGCAGCTCGTAGACGAAGTCGTAGTCGCACAGCACGACGACCTTCAGGCCGGCGTGCTCGCGGGCGGCGCGGTCGCCGGCCTCGCGGAGCGCCGCCATGTGGCCCCGCTCCCCGTGGCCGGAGAGCACGAGGACGCGACGCGCCCCGCTGCGGGCGAACTCCCCCAGCACCCCGGCGACGTAGTCCTCGAGTTCCGCGATCGAGAGCGACACCGTCCCGGGGAACCGACGCGCCGCGGGGGCGGAGCCGTAGGCGACCGCCGGCGCGACGAGGCCGTCGACCTTCTCCGCGAGCTGCGCCGCCGTCCGCTCGGCCTGGATCTGGTCGGCGCCGAGCGGCAGGTGAGGGCCGTGCGCCTCCAGCGCGCCGACCGGGAGGATGACGACGGGATTCCGGGCGAGCCGACGCTCGTACGAGCGCGAATCGAGCTCGAGCAACTGGCGGGGAGGATTCACACCGTGAGGAGCGGGAGTGCGTATTTAACGCGCGGCGGGAGGTGACGTTACGGCCTGGCGCACGCCGCCCGCGAGGCGAGATCCGGGGTCGCGACCGCGCTCACGGCTCGGGCGAGGAGGCGAGCGAGGGGTCCCCGGCCCCCGTGCCCGGGGCCGGGGCGCCGTTCGGCGCCGCCGGCTCGGGCCGGGTCCGCGCGCGTCGGCGCGTCGTCCCCTTCGCCTTCGTGGACGCCGAGGCCCGCTTGGTCGGCTTCGGGGCCGCCTTCGCGGTCGCCGCCTTCCTGGCCCCTTCGGGCTTCGCACGGCTCGGGCAGGCCGGGTTGATGCAGAGCGTCCACGGGGGACGTCCGGCCTCGATCGCGGTCACGACCGGCGCGCGGCAGACCGGGCAAGGGGGCTGGTCCTTCTCGAGCTTGCCGCGTTGCGGCAGAGGATAGGTGACGCGGCAGTTCGGGTAGCCGGAGCAGCCGACGAAGCGCTTGCCGGCGAACGAGTAGCGGATCTCGAGCGGGCTCGCGCAGTTCGGGCAGACGCCGATGCGGAAGGCGCGATGGTGCTCCGGGCACTCCGGGTTGATGCAGTAGAGCTCCGGCCTCTGCCCTCGGAAGGTGATCTTCAGGCGCGGAACCTTGCAGGTGCCGCAGAGGAACTCCGGCGCGGGCTCGACGAACCCCGCGGGCGGCAGCGAGAACGTCGCCGTGCACGACGCCGGGTTGTTCACGCACTGGACCCAGCGCGCCCCGCGCGGGCTCCGCGCGAGGCGCAGGGCCCCCCCGCACCGCGGGCACGGCCCGACGAAGTGCTGGCGGTCGAGCGCGGCGCCGAGCGTCTCCTTGACGCCCGCGGTGTTCGCGGAGAGCAGGCCGTACGCCTCCCGGAGCATCTCCTTCGACTCGCTCAGGACGTCGGCCTTCGGCTTCTTCGACTCCGCGACGAGCTCCATGTCCTCCTCGAGGCGGTGGGTCATCTCCGGCCGCGTGATGAGCGGGGCGTGGGCGCGGAGCGCCTCGGTGACGGCGATGCCGGTCGACGTCGGCTCGAGCTGGCGGGCGCTGACGTAGTGCCGGTCGAAGAGCTTCTGCAGCACGTCGTGCCGCGTGCTCTTCGTCCCGAGGCCGAGCCGCTCCATCTCCTGGATCAGCGAGCCCTGGGTGAACCGCCGCGGCGGCTTCGTCTGGTCCTCGACGAGCTCGACGGCGGTGACCTCCACCGCGCCGCCGACCTCGAGCACCGGCATCGGGGCCTCGTCCGGGTTCGAGTACGGGTAGAGGCGGTACCACCCCGGCTCGGTGAGGTGACG
>JASHSA010000032.1 GCA_030037035.1 Thermoplasmata archaeon | reverse complement strand
CCTGGCGGTCCGGTCGGTCGGGCCGCCTTCTCCGTACTCAACGAGATCCAGCGTTGCCTGCCGGGTTGTTCGACAAGGTGAAGACAACGTCGACCGATTCGGGTCCGTCCAACGCTACCGAACCCGAGGCGGGGCTCGCCGAGTATCCGGTAATCGACCCGACGGTGTAGGCATAGGTTCCCGGGTCCCCCTCGAACAGGATGATCGGGGTCGTGGAGGAGAGCGTCGTGCCGTCAAAGGTGACGGACCACGACGTTCCCGCGGGCAGGCCCGTCTCCGTGAACAGCACGCTCGAAACCGGGAAGATCGCCACGGCCGCGATGCCCCATCCCTCCGCGGTCGTCCAGAACGAGAACAGATTGACCGCCTGGGCACCGATCAGATCGGTGTCGCCTCCGTCGAATGACGCCTCTTCGTTCGGGCTGGCAATCGAGGGATACTGAACCGGAACCCCTCCGGTCGCAAGGACCCCGACGTACGCCCCTGCCCCTTGTGCCATGGCGAGGTCGTAGACGGTCCCGTGGGAGGCGAACTGGAAGCCGTAGTTCGTTCCCCCGGAGATCGCGTAGACGGCGATCGCGACGGTGTTCGTCCAGCCCTCCTGGGCGTTAACCTTCACAGTGTACGTACCGGCAGCCAGCGACCCCATGGCGATCCCGGTCGACGTCCCGTAGCTCGTCTCGTTCGTCATCCCCGTGGGCAACGTGATGAGCGGTTGGAATTCGTCGTTCATCGACCACAGGAGCAGCTCCTGGGTCATGCCCGAGGTCACGGTGAACTGCAGCGACGTGCCGGACCAGTAGTAATCCGGCGCCGCGGCGTAGCCGTTCAGGAACTGCACCGGGATCGCCGCTTGGAACGCCACGGTAATGCTCTGGTCGCTGCTGGTGTTGACGGTACCGGTCGACGGGTCGGCGATGTAGCCGGACGAGGTGATCTGGTAGGCGTACGTGTTGACCGGTTCCCCTACCGTCAGGGTCGACGTCGTCGAGCTGACCACGGTCGAGGGGACGAACGCGACGGTGTTGCTCGGTCCGAAGCCCACCGACCACTGCGTCCCGGCCGGCAGGCCCGTCTCGCTGAAGGTGACGTACTGGAGCGGCAGGATCGAAACTCCGATGCTGGCGTAGTTCGAGGCAGGCGTAGCGAAGGTTACGGTCGACGACGTTTGCCAGCCGATCAGCGCAGTCACGGTACCCGACCCTGCCATCGACTGGGGCTCCTCGCTGATGGTCGTCAGGGACGTCGAAGTGATCTTGCCTCCCCCCGAAGCGGTCTGCACCCCGAAGTAGTACGGGCCTCCGGTCGGAAGATGGAGCGTCTCCACCTCGCCGCCTCCGTTAGAGAACTCGTACCCGAAGCCGAAGTCGTTCGACACTCCGTAGACCGCCATGCTGAAGGCATAAACGGTCCCGTACGGTGACGAACAGGTCACCGAGTACGTGCCCGCCGCGAGAGCGCCGAGCGCCGCACCCGAGAAGACGTTCGGCCAGGAATTATCGGTCTCCATCACCATACCGGCGGGTAGCGTCGGCGAGCCCGTGGAGTCGTCCGAGCCTTCAATCGACCACAAGAAGAGCTCGTGCGTGACGCCGTCGGGCACAGTGAACGAGAGCGTATAGCCGGCCCACGAGGTCGTGTCCGGGGTGGCGGCATACCCCCCCAGCAGCTGGACGACGATCGTGGTGACGAATACGATGGAGACGGAGACCGGTCCGCTGACCGTGACCGACCCCGCAGTAGGCGACGACGCATACCCCTGAACCGAGCCGACGGTAAAGCTGTACGTCCCCGGGATCTCTTGGAAAGTGACTATCGAGGTGGTGGAGTCCTCGGTGGCGCCGTTGAACGTGATTGACCACGACACCCCCACGGGCAGACCCGTCTCCTCGAAATTGACGGTCGCCTCGGGGATGATCGCCACGCCGGCGAGGCCGTAACCCTCCGCGTCCGCGACGAACGAGAACGTGTTGGAACTCTGCAGGCCGATAAGGTCGGTGTCGCCCGAGGCGTCGCCAGGGGGTGACACGGCTTCCTCCGAGATCGTGGTCAGTGAGTCGCTCGTAATGGGAACTCCGCCGGTCATCATGACCCCGATGTACTCGGATCCGCCCGAGAGAAGGGTCAGCGTCTTCGCCATCGACGCGGCCCCGAACTGATAGCCGTAGCCGTTGTCGTTGGATATCCCATAGGCGGCGACGCTGACGGTGTTGACCCAGCCACTCCCTCCGGAGAACGACGCGGAGTACGTGCCGGCCGCAGGGGCCCCGAAGGCGATCCCAGTGGAGTCTCCGAACTGTTCCTCGCTTGTCAGGACTGGAGGAAGATTGACGGTTGCGGTCTCGTCGTCGTTGAACGTGTACAGCAACAGGACGTGGGAGACGCCGCTCGGGACCGTAAAGGAGAAGGTGTAGCTCCAGCCGCTCGTGTAAGGGGTGGCGGAGTAGCCCGCGAGCAGCTCTACGGAGGGACCCTGGCTCTCGACCCACCGGTTCCAACCGATGTTCCCCCCGATCGACTGAATGTCCCCGCTAAAGGACGCCGCTTCCGAGGTCTCCCCCGGGTAGTTTCCGAGGACGGTGACGGAATCCCCGTTGGAGAGTTCTCCGAACATGCCGACGGAGGAAGCAAGCGTCCCGACCAGCGTGATCCAAGGGTAATAGTAGAAGTCGCTGAGGTAGGGCTCGAAGTACTGGGATCCGGTCGGTTCGCCCGTGTACGTCGAGTCGTACATCGTGGTGAAGGCGTCGCCCGCCTGCGTTGCCAGGGCGTTTATGAGGAGCCCGGTCGCCGCCAGAACCACTGAGATAATCGCGGTCGCCAACAGGACAATCGGAGCCAGCGGCAAGGCGATCGCGGCGATGCCGAGGCCTACGCCGATTACTCCGGTGATCAGGGCTGCCAGATTGAGGCTGCTGGTGGACGACTCCGCGGAAGTGTAGGCCGATTGGGCTTGGGCCCCCTCGTAGAGCACGTACAGATCGTCGTGTTCGCCGTACGTGACCTGAAAGAGATAGAGGTTAACAGTATAATAAGTCACTGCGACGTACACCCACTCTCCGACGTCGTTTCCCTGGATCGCCGTCGCGGGGACGAAGTATCGCGAGGAGTCCGGCCCTGGCGCGGAGAGGACCGGGAGCGTGCCTTGAGGACTATCGACCTCCTCCCAGGAGGACCCCGCGCCCGCGCTCGTGGCCCCCGACGAAAGGAACTCTTGGCCAACCGCATGGTTCTCGGCGGCGAACGCCACCTGCTCTGCGTCGTCGACCTGTTGGAAGAGGGCACGGCCGGTGGGGTCGTGGGCAAGGAAGGTTGCGAAAGCCGACCGCACGTTGGTCGCGTTGAGGGGCGACAGGCCCAGCGACGAGGACTCGGCAGCGTACCATGAGCAAAACGATGCATTGAGCGCCTCCTCGAGCGGCGGCAGGTTCGCGCCGAGCGATGTGTTTGCCGCCGAGACGTTAGCCGCGAGGGCCGAGGAGGTCGCACTCGATGCGGCCGTACCCGCCGCAGGCACGGGGCCAGTAACCGTCCCCGACGCCTGCGTTGCGCCGAGCTTGCTCACCGGCGGGGAGGCGTGCGCCCCGGCCGAACCGACCGCCGCGGTCGCGACGCCCAGCCCTACCGAGGCCACCATCAGCCAGGCCGTCCAGATCGCCAGCGTCGGATTTCTGTATCGCCCGCGGTGTTGCGCGCCCATGTTCCCTCCCTTTGCCCCCTCTGTTTCGTACTAGTCTGCTCGTCACGCGTAGTGCGATCGAATTGCCTCCGCGAGCTCGCCGTGCCCACGGACAGCTTCGGGCGGGCTCGGTGCGATGGGGAACTCCACGACCGTCGGGAGACCGAGCCCTTGCCTGGGCAGGGGTGCTACGATCACACTCACGCGGATGGCGCAGGGCACCCAGCTACATAGCGTGGTGGACCCGGGAGGTTACCGTGTCGTGCGTCCTAGCACCGTTGTATACCCTAGAGGAGGGTGGTTACTTGGTGACTCTGCGAGGGTGAGAGGAATCCCAACGGGAATTCTCGCGGGTCTGCCTTTCGGTGCACTGCGTGGACGGGCTTCTCGAGCGGCTTCCCGAGTCTAAGACTGATCAAGGACCCCTCTCCGCTCGGCGGCGACGCTCGGGGCAGCATTGCGATCGCTCGTCAGAACAGGTCCGCTTTAGGCTGTCGACTTGCCAGCCGGCTGGCCGCGTCGCTCTTGGTTGGTTCGACTCGACCTCCCTGCGCCCGATTGCCGGCCGGACGCGATGTGAGCGGTTGGGACCGTGCTCCGAACGAGTGCGGCCGGGGAGCAAGGGACGCCGCGCTCTGCCTCCTTCCTCGGCGGAGGACGGACCTTGGAACGGTTCGCAGGGGAAGGTCTCGGGTCGTTTGCATGGCCGCCCAGAGGGCCAGCCGCGGCACTAGCGACTTCGCGGTCGGTCGAGTGAGGATCAATACGTTTGTTCGACGCGGTCCTCCTCTCGGAGCAATAGGTTCCTGCTCGGCCGAAGGCGCGAAGGGGACTAACCCTATGACGAGAGCCGCCAGAGAGGATTGAACTCCCGACCTGCTGATTACAAATCAGCCGCTCTGCCAACTGAGCTATGGCGGCATTCGAGAGAGACTTACCGTCCGGGAACGGTAAGGCTTGCTCTCATGGCTTGTTCGAAGCGTTCGAGGCCGGCCGCCATCTCGTCCGAATCCACTCCGACGTAGTGGATTGTCATGTCTAGAGTTTCGTGCCCGAGCAAGTTCCTCAGGTCCACCAGCGGAACCCCATTCCCATACGCTATCCGGCCGAAGCTGCGCCGAAGATCGTGGCCGGCGACCCGGACTCCGAGACCCGCCCGCGCGGCGGCGGCTGGAAGGTCCCGGTCCGCCGTCTTGGGGCGGTGCGGGTACACGAGCGCCTCTTGGCGGAGACCCTTCACCGATTCCGTCAGCACCGAGTACGCGGTCGCAGACATCGGAATCAGCCGGGGCTTGCCGCCAAACCGACCCTTCCCCAAGACCCGCATCGTCGGGGGCATGGAGAACGACAGGTCGCGAACGTGCAACCGAAGGACCTCGACCCGCCGGAGCCCGTTGAACCCCTCCAGGGAGACCAAGACCCGCTCTCTGCCTTCGGCTGACTTCATCAACGCCCCAAGCTGCTCGGGGGTCAGCCACCGGCGCCGGGTTGCTACCGGCTTCGCGTGGCTCCATTCCTGGGGCTCGTTCGATAGCGAGTTGCCAGCCCACCGGAGAAACTCGCGAAGAACCGTGTGGTTCATCGCGAGATACGTCTCCGAAAGGGACCACCGCTCCCGAAGTAACCGAAGATGCTCCAACCGGACGAGCGTCGGGCCGGTCGGCGCGGGGCGCACGCCGGACGACTCGAACTTCCGCGGCAGATCGTCTAGCGTCTGCCGAATCGTTCGCAGCCATCCTTCCGAAACTCTCGACTTCTCCCTCTTCCACTTTACGAACCCCCGGACCTGTTCCTTCCACCAGCGCCTCCTTCGAGGCACCGGTTCCTCCGAGAGACCGGGAGGGGAGAGTCGGTATAAAACGTCGATTTGTGACGGAGTAGCGGAGGGTCGCGTCCCTTCCTCATGGCCTTCGAGTTCGGCAGATGGGGGGTCCTTTCGGACGGGACCGTCGACGTCACCGTCGAGGTTGAGGAGGCGGCCGACCCTGCCAAGGGGCACGTGCCCTGCTATCACTTCCGCGTGACGCGACACGGTGACTCGCACAAAGTAGGAGAAGTCCGGTTCCGTGTCGGCGACCCGGCGACCACTCCATCTTTGCTTACATCCGGCCAGATCGGGTACGAGATTGAGGAGGGAGCGAGGGGGCACGGGTTTGCAGCCCGGGCATGCAAACTCGTCGGTCCCGTCGCCCTGGCGCATGGACTTCGGACGGTTGTGATTACGTGCGACCCCTCGAACGTAGCGTCAAGGAGGACGTGCGAGCGCCTGGGCGCGGTTCTCGTGGGCACCTTTGAAGTGCCCCACGACCACCCGATGTACCTGAAGGGACGTCGGCTAGTTCTCCGGTACGAATGGCGACCGGGCTGAATCCCGCGACGTCGCGCCCGAGGTAGCAAGGGGTCGATAGTCACCGCTGAACCTCCTTCGCCGGCGGCGCGGCGGTTTTCAACGAGGCGGGGTTGTTATCAGCCCGGACCCTTCGCGCGAGCAACTGCTCCGCATGCCGGCAGGTCTCCGCAGGGAGCCCCGCCCGCTGCGCAACAGTTTTCCAAGGTAGGCCGGAGGAACGCAGCGACCCGATCTTCGCGGCGAGCTCGGGGGTCACCCTCGGAGGCCGTCCCACCGGGCGACCGGAACGGGTGCCCCTCGCCCCTGAGCGGATGGCGTCCATAGCCACCTGCGTACGCTCCCGAATCAGGTCTCCTTCGAACTCGGCGACGGCGGCGAGTATCGTCCGCGTCAGCCGTCCTGCGGGCGTGCCCGTGACTATGGCGTGGTCCGTGACGATGATTCGGACGCCGGCTGCCTCAGCCTCTTCGAAGAACTGTTGCGCGGTGGGCACCGACCGAGCTATGGCGGCGCACGTGAGCGAGTTGCGGCCGTTCGGCTGTAAGGCTTTCTCTCGTTGTCTCGTCTACATTCCCGATTGCCGTTACGGGACGAGAAGGCGGCGTGGGACTTCGGGTCTTCGGCAGAGCGCGGTCTGGCCGCGGGTACACGCTAGGCGGTCTCCGCCCAGCCCACGCTCGCCAAGCGTCCCCATCGCGAGGTAGATATCCGAGGACATCTTGCCCTCTGCGGCATTGACGAGCATGCGCCGGGGAGAAAGGGGGTCGCGGTGGGTGCGGTCGGCCGTCGTGGCGGGCATCGTCGCCCTGGCGATGGTCGTGGGGCCGAGCGTGGCGGTGAGCAGCGCAGCGGCGAGCTCCGGGCCGGGCGCCTCCGTCCACGCTCAGACGGGGACCTTTACCTACGCGTTCGTGAGCTGGAACGGCGCTGGCCACAACATCTCGTCGGCGAACAAACCGTCCTCGGCGTTCGTCCTCAAGCCGGGCGAGAACGGGCACGCCAACTTCTCCTTCGAGTTCTCGGCCGGCTCGATCCCGTCGGGGAGCTCGGCGTCGCTCCAGATGACCTATCTCGGCCTCGTGCTCACGACGAGCAAGGCTAGCCTCGTCGGGTCTCTGCTCCAGCCGGGCAAAGGTACGGCCGAGGTGAACTTCTCGTTCGGCCCGCTGGTCCATGCCCTCGAAGGGGTCTTCGAGATCACCGCGGGCATCCTCAGCTCCAGCGGCGCGGCCTACTGGAGCGAGTCGTTCTACGTCTTCGCGAAGGCGCCGTACCTACTGGAGTCCGCCGCCGTCGTCGTGCTGCTCATCCTTCTGGTCGCCGAGTCCTACGAGATCGCCGCGGCGCTCCGGGACGCGAAGCGGACCCCTCCGTCCGCGCCGTCAGGCCAGCCCGCTCCGGGCGGCCCGCCGGGGGGGTCGCCCGCAGGCACGCCCGCGGCCTCCGGTCCGCCCGCGGCCGCAGGTCCCGATCCGTCCCCGCCGCAGGCACCGCCTCCGACGAGCCCCGGGGGAGCATCGTGAGCGCGGTATCGAGCGCCGCCGGCTCGGGGGTCGTGCTCGGGATCGTCCTCGTCTTCCTCGTCCAGCAGTTCGGGTTCCTCGGGCTCACCGACCTCCTCGTCAGCCTGCTCTACTTCGCGCTGGTCGCCGCGCTCTGCGGAATCATCTGCGGGTTTGCCGCGAGCGTCGTCGCCCGCCGCGCGCGGGACCGCGCGGCCCAGGCGGCCAAGTAGTCCCCTTTTGGTACCGGCCGGTCAGGGTTACAAGCCCTCAGCCGGTCGCCCCGCCGTGGTCCTCGAGACGTCGAGCGCCCGAGTCGTACGGGCCCCCAGGGGCGCCGAACGCTCCTGCCGAGGCTGGGGTCAGGAAGCCGCACTGCGGCTCCTGACGAACAACCTCGACCCCGAGGTCGCCCGGGACCCCGAGCACCTGATCGTCTACGGCGGACGGGGCAAGGCGGCCCGGAGCTGGAGCGCGTTCGACCGAATCGTCGAGGCGCTCCGCGAGCTCGCCGACGACGAGACGCTGCTCGTGCAGTCCGGCAAGGCGGTCGGGGTCTTCCCGACGCACCCGGACGCCCCCCGCGTGCTCATCGCGAACGCGAACGTCGTGCCGCACTGGGCGACGGACGAGATCTTCTGGGACCTCGAGGCGAGAGGGCTCACGATGTACGGCCAGATGACCGCCGGCAGTTGGATCTACATCGGCACCCAGGGGATCCTGCAGGGGACGTACGAGACGCTCGCGGCGCTCGCGCGCGCCGAGTTCGGCCAGGGGGACCTCGTCGGGCGCTGGATGCTCTCGAGCGGACTCGGCGAGATGGGCGGCGCCCAGCCGCTCGCCGTCACGATGCTCGGCGGCTCCGCGCTGATCGTCGACGTCGACGCCCGCGCCCTCGCGCGCCGTCTCGAGCGTCGCTACCTCGACGCCGAGGCGGGGTCGCTCGACGAGGCGCTCGCGTTGGTCGTCGAGAGCGTGCGGGCCGGCCGTCCGCGCTCGGTCGGCCTTCGCGCGAACGCCGCCGATGTCTATCCGGAGCTCGCGAAGCGAGGGGTCGTCCCCGACGTCGTCAGCGACCAGACCGCCGCCCACGACCTCCGGGTCGGCTACATCCCTTCGGGACTGAGCGTCGAGGAGGCGGCGCGGGCGAGGAACGCCGACCCGGCCGGCTACCTCGCCCGCGTCCGCAGCTCGCTCGCCGCGGAGGCGCGCGCCGTCCTGGAGCTCCAGCGCCGGGGGGCGAAGGCGTTCGACTACGGCAACAACTTCCGGGCCCAGGCAAGGGACGCCGGCGTAGCGAACGCCTTCGAGATCCCCGGCTACGTGCCGAAGTACATTCGGCCGCTGTTCGCCGTCGGTAGCGGCCCGTTCCGCTGGGTCGCGCTCAGCGGCGAGGCGAACGACATCCTGACGATCGACCGGGAGATCGAGCGCGAGTTCGCCGACAACGAGCACCTCGTTCGGTGGATCCGGCTCGCGCGGGAGCGGGTCGCCTTCCAGGGGCTGCCGGCGCGCATCTGCTACATGGGCTACGGCGAACGCGAACGGTTCGGCCACCTCGTCAACGGGCTCGTGCGTGACGGCCGGCTCGCCGCCCCGGTCGCGATCGGGCGCGACCACCACGACGCGGGCAGCGTCGCGAGCCCGTACCGCGAGACCGAGGCGATGCCGGACGGCTCGGACGCGATCGCGGACTGGCCGGTGCTCAACGCCCTGCTGAACGTCGCGAGCGGGGCGACCTGGGTGTCGTTCCATCACGGCGGCGGCGTCGGGATCGGCAACTCGTTGCACGCCGGGCTGGTCGTCGTCGCGGACGGGAGCGAGGCCGCCGATCGCCGGATCGCGCGGGTCCTTCACAACGACCCTGGCCTCGGGGTCGCACGGCACGCCGACGCCGGCTACGCCTCGTCGATCCGCCTGGCGGCGAGCGCCCGGTTCCGGGTCCCGGGGCTCGGTGCGTCCACCCCGTCGGGCGGCAAATCGAGATAGCCCCGCGGCGGCTGGGGCGGCCATGGCATTTCCGAGCGTCCGCGACACGGACCGGCTCGCCCGCGCCGTGCTGCGCCAGCGTCTGAAGCTCCGAGCGAACGAGAACCTTACGATCGAGACGTACCCCGGCTCGCTCCCCTGGGCGACCGGCTTCGTCCGCGAGGCGCGACGGATCGGCGCCCGCCCCCTGCTCCTCTACGAGGACGAGGGGTCGTACTGGAGCGCCGTCGACGAAGGGCGCGCCTCCCTGGTTGGCAGCCCCGGTGGCCATGAATGGGGAGCGCTCGGCGCTTCGGACGCCTACGTCTACTTCTGGGGGCCGGAGGACCTCGCGCGTCGCGCCCGCCTGACGGAGCGTACCGCCGACCAGCTCGTCGCGTTCAACCGCAAGTGGTACGAGACCGCGCGGAAGGCCGGCCTTCGCGGCGCGAGGATGGGGATCGCCCGCGTGACCGAGGCGAACGCCCGGCGCTTCGGGGTACCGCTCGGACGGTGGCGCGCGGGGGTGTACGCGGCGTCGCTCCGGGACCCGGCCCGCCTGCGCCCGGCGGCGAACCGTCTCGGGAGGATCCTCGAGCGCGGCCGCTCCGTGCGCATCGTCCACCCGAACGGCACCGACCTCACCCTCGCGCTCGCGGGCCGCACGCCGACCGTCTCGATCGGGGAGATCACGCCCGAAGGACGGAAGACCCCGTTCGGCGCGATGGCGAGCGTGCCCGACGGCTCGGTCTACGTCGCGGTCGACGAGAGCACCGCCGACGGGACGTTCGTCGCCAACCGTCCGAACACGACGTCGTACGACGCGCCGCTCGAGGACGGGCGGTTCGTCTTCCGCGACGGGCGCCTCGCGCGCAGCTCGTTCGGCCGAGGGGGTCGGCAGTTCCGCGCGGCGTACGCCTCGGCCGGCGCGGGTCGCGATCGCCCGTCGTTCGTCGAGCTCGGGCTCGACAGCGGTCTCGAGGGGCTGCCGATGCTCGAGGAGGCCGCGGTCGGGGCGGTGACGGTCGGGATCGGGCGCAACGCCAGTTTCGGGGGGACGAACTCCGTGTCGTTCCTCTCCTACCTCACCATCGCGGGGGCCGAGCTCTCGGTCGACGGGCGGCGGCTGGCACGGGGGGGACGCCTCCTCCTCTGACGAGGCGGCTGCTACACCGTAGCATACCGTCCAAAGCCGGCTGGGGTCGCGCGGAACATCTCCTTATCCCGCATCGGCGGGAAAACCCCCCCGACGGGAAGCGCCCGTCGGAAGGAACGATGGAGACGAACGGACGACCGAAATCGAGGCTCGCCTCGCTCGCCGTCGCCACCCTCGTCGCCCTGGCGATCGTCCCCGTGCTCGCCTCCTCGGCGAGCGCGGCGTCGGTCGGCACGGGCGCGAGCTCGGTGCACGGCGACTCGAGCAGCTGGGCCTACGGCGGCGAAGCGACCGGCACCTTCGGAGAGAGCGTCGGCCACATCCACTACGCGCTGGACGCCACCGCGGGCCTCGACGTGATCTACAACGAGACGAACACGAGCGCGAACACGACCGAGCTCACCGCGAACCGAACGGTCGTCGTCACGGTCTCGGAGACGTACTCCGGGCCGGTGGCGAGCTGGACGTACCAGTTCAAGCTCGCCGAGGACGACCTCGCGACCGCGAACCTCACGAACCGGGCGAACGTGACGGACCAGACCGGAGCCGTCGTCGGGGCGCTCGGCCTGCTGAACGCGTCGCTGCACGCCGACGTCACGGTCGCGGCGTCGCTCGTCGGCACGGCCGCCAACCACTCGTTGAGCGACTACCTGAACGCCTCCGGGTCCGCCTCGGCGCACGTCACGATGACGCCCGCCCTCGGGCTGATCCCGCTGAACCTGACGAACATCACCGGCTGGACCGCCTCGGCGAGCGCGGCCGGCAACGCCACGTGGGACCTCGGCTGGAGCTGGGTCGACCACGGCTGGAACGGCACGAGCGAGAGCCGCCACGGCACGATCGCCGGCAACTGGTCGGCGACGACCGAGGTCATGCTCGTCGGGCACGTCGGCCACCCGTACGGGGGCTGGAACGACCACCGTCCGAGGACCGCCGTCGGGCTCACCCTGAGCGGGCCGTTCGACCTCTACGCGGGCGTCCTGCTGGTGCCGCGCTCGTTCGACCTCTTCGGAGGGGCCGCGCACGACCTCGGGATGACCGGCCTCAGCTCGACCGCCGGAGCGCAGGAGTACGTCTTCCTCAACGCCGGCGCCCGGGTCGACGCCCGCTCGATGACCGCGGGGAACTTCACGACGGGAGCGCCGGCGCCGTACGGCGCGGCGGTCGCCGTCTCGGCGGACGCGGCGCCCGCCGCGGCGCCCGACCCCGGCGCGACCGTCTGGGCGCAGCCGATGAGCACGTCGGCGGCGCGAAGCCAGGCGAGCTGCCTGCAGTACGGCCGCGGGTGCGCCGCCGTGCCGGCGTCGCTCGGCGGACTGTTCGTCGCGTTCGCGATCGCGGGCGCGGCGGCGGTCGTGGCCGTCGCGCTGGTCGTCGGACGCCGTGGACGCGGCGGCCGGCCGACGCGGAGTACCGCGGACGTGCCCCTGGGCGCTCGGGCACCCCCCACCCCGATGCCGCCGACCCCCCCCACGGGGGTCGTACCTCTGAACGGCCCGGTGAGCCCGTTCGCCTGAACGCAACGAGCGCACCGGACCCGCGGCGGGCCTCCCCCGGCCCGCCGCAACAACCCTTTCGATGTTCTTCGGAAGTACCGAGGTCGCGAAGGCTCACCGATCGGAGGAGCGGAGCCGCGCCCTGCGGAGGACCTCGCGGTCGCTCTCGAAGCGTACCAGCTCCTCCGCGCGGTCGGGGCCGACCCACGCGAACGCGTCGAAGATCCGTTCGGTACGTACCTCGCCGTCGTCGCTCGTGCCGAGGAAGTAGACCCCGGTCTTGTGGACGTTGCGCTCTTTCGACGGCGAGTAGAACCGATAGCTGACCTCCCCGAGCTCCCGGCCGAGCCGCACGTCGATTAGGCCCGTCTCCTCGCGGACCTCCCGCAGGGCCGCCTGTTCGAGCGACTCCCCCGGGTCGACGTGACCCTTGGGGAGGCACCAGCGGTCCTCGGCTTCCTCGTGCAGGAGCAGGAGCTGGTCTCCGCGGTAGACGACTGCCCCGGCCGCAAGCTCCGCCACGATCGGCGCGCCGGGACGGTACGGCTCGCTGCGCCCCCCGCCCATCGCTCCCGCGAGGTGCCGACCTCCATGAGCGCTTCGGACCCCCCGGCTCTCCGCCCGCGAACCGTTATGGCGGGCGCCCCCTCCGCCCCGAGATGCTCGAGCCCGGCGAGGCGTACGACGACCTCGCGACGCTCGTGCGCCGCAAGGCCGCCAAGAACGGCTCCCGGACCGCGTTGCGCTTCGGCTCCCGCACGCTCTCCTACGACGGGCTCGACCGCGAGACGGAGAGGGTCGCCTCCGGTCTCCTCGCCTCGGGGGTGCGGCCCGGCGAGCGGGTCGCCGCGCTCCTGTTCAACACACCGGAGTTCCCGCTGCTGTGGTTCGGCGCCGCCAAGGCCCGCGCGGCGCTCGTGCCGCTCAACACGGGGCTGAAGGGAGAGCTCCTCCGCTACGAGCTCGCCGACAGCACCCCCCGCGCGATCGTGGTCGACCGACGGCTCTGGCCGGCGTACGCGCCGCTCCGCGCGGCGCTCGGCATCCCCGCCGAGTTCGTCGTCGATCCCCCCGGGGCCGCCGACACCCCGCCGGCGGGGGCCCGGCCGTTCTCGGAGCTGCCGGCGGAGCCGGGACCGGAGCCGCTCGCTCCGCCGCTGCCGATGGAGCCGGTCTCCGTGATGTACACGAGCGGCACGACCGGTCCTCCGAAGGGGGCGATCATCCCCCACCGCAAGCAGATCACGACCCCCTGCGAAATCGCGCTGCGGAGCCGCCTCGAGCCGACGAGCGTCCTGTTCACCGGCTTGCCGCTGTTCCACTGCAACGCCCAGGAGATGACGACCCTGGTGGCGCTGCTCAACGACCTCGAGGCGGCGTTCGACGAGCGGTTCCACGCGAGCTCGTACTGGGAGGCCGCCTCCGCGGTCGGCGCGACGCACGTCTCGCTGCTGGTCTCGATGATCAACATCCTGTTCAAGCAGCCCGAGAAGCCGACCGACCGGAGCCACCGGGTGCGGACCGCGCTGACCGCGGGGACGACCCGCGCGATCTGGCCGGAGTTCGAGCGGCGCTTCGGCCTGTCGATCGTGGAGCTCTACGGGATGACCGAGTGCGGCTGCACGACGCTCATGAACCCGCCGAACGCGGTGCGGACCGGCTCGATCGGCACGCCGCTCGGGTTCGTCGAGGCGGACGTCGTCGACGACGACGACCGCCCGGTCGGGCCGAACACGCGCGGCGAGCTGGTCGTGCGGCCCCGGACCCCGTTCACGATGTTCCTCGGCTACCTCCACCAGCCGGAGAAGACGGTCGAGGCCTGGCGCAACCTCTGGTTCCACACCGGCGACACGGTGACGCGCGACGAGGACGGCTACTACTACTTCGTCGACCGCAAGAAGGACATCATCCGCCGGCGCGGCGAGAACCTCGCGCCATACGACGTCGAGTCGGTCCTCAACCGCCACCCGGCGGTCTTCGAGTCGGTCGTCGTCGGCGTGCCGTCGCCGCTGGGGGAGGAGGACGTCAAGGCATACGTCCAGCTGAAGCCGGGGGCGACGCTCGAGCCGAAGGCGCTGTTCGAGTTCTGCGTCCACGAGCTGCCGTTCTTCATGGTCCCGAGGTTCCTCGAGTTCGTCGACGAGATCCCGAAGACCGCGAACCAGAAGTCGCAGCGCTATCTCCTGCGCCAGCGCAAGGGAGGCGAGGAGCACGACCGAGAGCGGCTCGGCATCGTCGTCCGCGCCCCCTAGCACGGCCCCCCGCCGGCAGCGCCCGGTCGTCCTCCTCGACACCAACGCGCTCCTGCTGCCGTTCCGCGAGGGGCTCCCGCTCGAGCGCGAGGTCGCCCGATTGGTCCCCGGCGCCGAGCTCGTGGTGCCGACGGCCGTCCTCGCCGAGCTCGCGCGGCTCGTCGCGGGGGGGCTGGCGCCCGCCGTTCCCGCCGTCGCGTTCGCCCGCCGGCTGCGGCCGGTC
>JASHSA010000004.1 GCA_030037035.1 Thermoplasmata archaeon | reverse complement strand
CGGCCGATCGCTCGGGGTGGACGCGACCGAGACGGTCGCGCGGATTCGCCTCGCCCGGGCGTTCACCGCCTACCAGATGGTCGCGCTGGTCGAGCGGTGGACCGCGGAGGTGCGGCGGCACGCGCCGACCCTGCTCGTCGGGCACGACCTGCCGGCCCTCTTCACCGACGACGAGATCCCCCCCGAGGAGCAGGCCGAGCTGCTACGCCGCATCGCCCGGACGCTCGCCGTCCTGCTCCGGCGGGTCCGCCTTCCCCTGCTGCTCACCCTCGGGCCGGACGGACCGGCCCGGTTCCCCGGGCTCGCCGACGCGGGTCCCCGCTGGGCGGACTGCCTCACGATCGCGCGCGGGCCGACCACGCTTCGCCTGCGGGCGCTGCGGGACGACGCCCGCCTGACGCTCGTCCCGCGGCCGCCGGGCCAGCGGGGGATCGAAGAGTTCGGCGGCGGCTCCGTCGAGGAGGTGATCGCGTGGGACGTACCGCCCCGACGTACCGTCAGGCGCTCGAGGAGCGGATGAAGCGGTGGGACGCGTTCGCCCACCTGCTCACGACGCCCGAGGACCGGGCGGCGTTCGAGCTCGTCCGGACAGGCGCGCGTCGCTACGCCGCCCAGGCGACGTACGTCGGGAGCCCGGACCTGCTGGAGTCGATCCTCCTCTCGGTCCTCACCGACCTCGCCGGACGGCTTCGGACGGAGGCGGCGGAGAGGACCCGCGGGCTCCGCTGACCGCGGCCGGCGTGCGGTCGGTGCCCGACGGCTGGCTGCTCGACATCACGGAGAGCCCCGACGGCCGCTCGGTCGTCCTCTGGGTGAAGGACCGCTCCGACGGACGGGTTCGTCGGACGTCGGTCGACTACCGCCCTCCGTTCCTCGTCGCCGGGCCCCGGGCCGAGCTCCTCCGGCTCGCCGAACGGCTGCGCAGAGCGCCGACCGTCGCCGGGTGCCAACCGATCGTCGGGCGGCCGTCGCTGTTCGACCGCCGTCCGCGAACGGTGCTCCGGGTCGTGCCGGCGGTGAACTCCGCCCGGCGGACGCTCGCCCGCGCGGTCGACGCGCTCGGGGGCTACGCGACGTTCACGCTGTACGACGTCGATCTCTCGCCCCCGCAGCTCTACCACCTCGAGCACCGCCTCTACCCGTTCGCCCCGGTCGTGCACGGCCCCGACCGCGCCCTCGTGGCGACCGAGGCCGCGGAGACCGTGGAGTACCTCCCGCCCCCGCTCCGGGTCGCCCGGCTCGAGGTCCATCTCGCCGGCGAGCGGCGGGGCCGCATCCCACCCCCCGACGGGCGGATCGGCATGGTCCGCCTTGGCGACCGGACGCTCGACGGGCCGGAGGAGGCGGTCCTGCGGGCGCTCGCCGACGAGATCGCCCGCACGGAGCCGGACGTCCTATTGACCGACGGCGGCGACGAGTTCGACCTTCCGTGGCTCTACCGGCGAGCGGCGGAGCGGGGCCTTCGCCCCGAGGAGTTCGCGCTCGGCCGGGAGCCGGCGCCGTTCGCGCCGGCCCGGCCGGCCCGCGCGTTCACCTCGTACGGCCGGGTCCTCCACCGCGCGGCGACGTACCCGGTCCCGGGCCGCTTCCACCTCGACCGGGCGAACTCGTTCCTGTACGATGACGCGGAGCTCGCCGGCCTGGTCGACGCGGCCCGGCTCTCGCGCCTGTCGCTCCAGACGATCGCGCGCCAGTCGCCGGGGACCTGCTTCACCGCCATGGAGATGGCACAGGCCCTCGCGCACGGGGTCCACGTGCCGTGGAAGAAGAACCGGCCCGAGGAGTTCCGCACCGGCGAGGCGCTCGTCGCCTCCGACCGGGGCGGGGTGATCCTGCTGCCGCCGGTCGGCGTTCACGACCGGGTCGAGGAGTTCGATTTCGCGAGCCTCTACCCGCACCTCATGGTCCGCAAGAACCTCTCCGCCGAGACGCTCGACTGTCGCTGCTGCCCCGCGAGCCCATGGCGGGCTCCGGGGCTCGGCTACCGCTCCTGCACGCGACGGCAGGGGCTGATCCCGCGCACGCTGGAACCGCTCCTCGCCCGGCGGCTCGCCTACAAGGCGGCGCTGAGGACGCCCGGGCTCGCCCCCGAGGCGGCGCGCCGTCTCCGCCAGCGCATCAAGATGCTCAAGTGGATCCTGGTGACCGCCTTCGGCTACCAAGGCTACCGGAACGCCCGGTTCGGCCGGATCGAGTGCCACGAGGCGATCAACGCCTACGCCCGCGAGCTCCTCGCCGGGCTCCTCGCCGAGGCGGAGCGGGCCGGCTACCGGGTCGTCCACGGGATCGTCGACTCCCTCTGGCTCCGCCCGCTCGCGCCGGAGGATTCGCCGGACCCGGAGGCGTTCGCGCGCCGGGCGAGCGCGAGGTTCGACCTCCCGCTCGGCTACGAGGGCCGCTACCGCTGGATCGTCTTCCTCCCGGCGGTCACCCACGGCCTCGGCGTGCCAAACCGCTACTACGGTCTCTACGAGCGCGGCGAGTTCAAGCTCCGTGGGATCGGCGGGCGCCGGCACGACACCCCCACGTTCCTGCGCCGGTTCGAGCTCGAGGTCCTCTCGCTGTTCGAGGGAGCCGCCGACGCCGAAGGGGTCCGCGCCCGCCTGCCGCGGGCGCTCCGTCGGGCCGACCTGTTCGCCGAGCGCCTGCGGACGGGAGCCTGGCCGGTCGACGAGCTCCTGATCGCCCATCGGATCGGCCAGGCGCCCGAGGCGTTCGTGACGTTCACCGATTCGGTCGCGGCGCTGCGGCAGCTCGGCGAGGCCGGGGCCCGGCGCGGCGCGGGGGAGACCGTGCGCTTCGCGATCCTCGACCGGGCAAGCCGCTCCTGGCGCGCGCGGGTCCGGGCCGCCGAGCTCCTGACGGGCGAAGAGCGGTACGACGTCGGGGCGTACCTCGAGCTCCTCGCGCGGGAGGCGGAGACCCTGCTCGCCCCGCTCGGCGTGCGACGGGCGGATCTCCCTGCCCGTTGGGACGGTGCCGCGCGCCCTCCGCGGGCCCCGTTCCGATCGCCGGAAGCGCCCGGCCAGCAGGCCCTCGCCGCCGGCGCCGTGGGTACGTTTTCTCCTCCGACCGCGTGAATGCGCCGTGGGGACCCGAGCGCCGCGCCGGGGGGTCCGGCGCTCCCGGCGGACGCCGAACGGCGCGAGCAGCGTCTCCGCCTCCCGGGCGAGCAGCTCGAGGTAGGCGCCGGCGTCGTAGCGCTCGTCCCCCGCGAGCAGCTCGCCCGCCCGGACCCGCGTGCGCCAGGAGCGGCTCGCCCGGTCGAGGATGACGAACCGGACCGTCTCGCCGGCGCCGCGCGGCGCGCCGGCCGCGGCGAGCTGGCGCAGCGCGGCGACCGAGTCGGTGAACGTCACGAACGCCTCGGGCGCCTGGCCGATCCGGTGGGCGACGAGGAGCTCGTCCACCGGCCAGGCGCCGTCGGCGAGCCGGGCGGCGAAGAGGTCGGCCCGCTTGAGCGCCCGGGGGACGAGCGCGCGCACCCCCTCCGCGTCGCGCGCCCCGCGCAGCAGCTCGAGGACCTCGAGCTCGAACCGCCGCAGGAGCGTCGGGGTGTCGTGGCGCCGGCCGCCGATCCCGCGGAGCTTGAACTCGCCGCCCTCGTAGAGGCCGTAGTAGCGGTTCGGCACGCCGAGCCCGTGCGTCACCGCGGGGAGGAAGACGATCCATCGGTAGCGGCCCTCGTAGCCGAGGGGAAGGTCGTAGTTCGTGCTCGCCCGGCGCGCGAACGCCTCGGGGTCGGGGGGGTGCCCGGGGTCGCGCGGGCGGAGCCAGAGCGAGTCGACGATCCCGTGGACGACGTGGTACCCGCACCGCTCGGCGTCGGCGACGAGCGTCGCGAGGAGCTCGCGGGCGTAGGCGTTGATCGCCTCGTGGCACTCGATGCGGCCGAAGCGCGCGTTGCGGTAGCCCTGGTAGCCGAACGCCGTCACGAGGATCCATTTCAGCATCTTGACGCGGTGGCCGAGCCGCCGCGCCTCCTCCGGCGCGAGGCCGCCGCGCTTCAGGGCGGCCTTGTAGGCGAGGCGCCGCGTGAGCAACGGCTCGAGCGTGCGCGGGATCAGCCCCTGGCGGCGCGTGCACGAGCGGTAGCCGAGCCCCGGCGCCCGGATCGGGCTCGCCGGGCAGCAGCGGCAGTCGAGCGTCTCCGCCGAGAGGTTCTTGCGGACCATCAGGTGCGGGTAGAGGCTCGCGAAGTCGAACTCCTCGATCCGGTCGTGGACGCCTACCGGCGGGAGGAGGATCACCCCGCCGCGGTCGGAGGCGACGAGGCTCGCGCCGGTGCGGAACTCCTCCGGGCGGTTCTTCTTCCACGGGACGTGGACGTCCTGCGCGAGGGCGTGCGCCATCTCCATTGCCGTGAAGCACGTCCCCGGCGACTGGCGCGCGACCGTCTGGAGGGAGAGGCGCGAGAGGCGCGCGGCGTCGATCAGGCCGGCGAGCTCGGCGTCGCGGTAGAGGAACGAGTTCGACCGGTCGAGGTGGAACCGCCCCGGGACCGGGTACGTCGCGGCGCGGTGGAGGACGCGGCCGTAGGAGGTGAACGAGCGCGCCGGCCGCGCCGGGGCGAACGGCGCCGGCTCCCGGCCGAGCGCGAACTCCCGCGGCGCGAGGCCGCACGCCGCCGCCCGCCGGTAGAGCCACGGCAGGTCGAACTCGTCGCCGCCGTCGGTGAGCAGGACGTCCGGCTCGCTCCGCGCGAGCTCCGCCGGGAGCGCCGCCAGGAGCGCCTCCTCCGGCCCGTCGAGCGTCACGTCCCCGAGCCGCACGGCGCCGATCCGGCCGTCCGGCGGAGGGAGGCGTCCGCGCCGCTCGCCGGCGAGGTGGACCTCGAGGCTCGCGACGCGCAGGGGCGGCGGCGCGTAGTCGACCGTCTCCGCCGGCTCGGTCGCGACCAGCGCCGCGCCGCTCCCGGCGACCGGCGCGAACGGGTAGAGCCCGTGGGCGAGGTGGTAGAGCTGCGGGGGCGCGAGGTCGACGTCGTAGAGCGTGAACGTCGCGTAGCCGCCGCCCGCGTCGATCGCGCGCGCGAGCGCGCGGCGGCCGGGGTTCTCGCGCGGGACGACCCGCACGACCGTGCACGGCCGACGGTCGAAGAGCGACGGCCGGCCGACCCCGAGCTCGACGGAGGCGACGCGGCCGTCGTCGCGCAGGCGACGGGCGAGCCCGACGAGCTCCGTGCGGGGACCGGTGACGAGGAACGGCGGACGGTAGTCGACGGCGCACCGCCGGACGCGCCCGTCCGCGCGCTCCTTCACCCAGAGGACGACCGAGCGGCCGTCCGGGCTCTCCGTGATGTCGAGCAGCCAGCCGTCCGGCGCCGGGGCCGCCCCGGCCACGGTCAGCGGCGGCCGCTCCGCTCGGACGGCTCGGCCCGTACCCGCCCGGCAAGGTCGGTGAGGACGGAGAGCAGGATCGCCTCGAGGAGGTCCGGGCTCCCGACGTACGTCGCCTGGGCGACGTAGCGGCGCGCGCCGGTGCGGACCAGCTCGAACGCCGCGCGGTCCTCGGGGCTCGTCAGGAGCCGCGCGAACGCGTCCCAGCGCTTCAGGCGCTCCTCGAGCGCCTGGCGGTACGTCGGGGCGGTGCGTCCCATGCGGCCACCTCCCCGGCGGACGGGCCTCCGCCGAACCGTTCCATCCCGAGCTGGCCGGCCTCGCGCGCGACGAGCGTAAGACGGGCGTCCTCGCGCATCGCCCGGAGGCGGAGCGACGACGGTCCCCGCTCCAGCGTGACGTAGTCGAACCACCGCGGCCCCTCGTCGACGAGGCCGGGGAACCGCGACGCCCCGTCCGGCCCGAGCGTCAGCAGGAGCGGCCGCTCGGCCCGGCGCAGGAGCGCGGCGAGGTCGCGGGCGATCCGGCGCAGGAGGCCGGCCTGCTCCTCCGGCGGGATCTCGTCGTCCGTGAACAGCGCCGGAAGGTCGTGGCCGACCAGGAGCGTCGGCGGGTGCCGGCGGACCTCGCGCAACCACCGCTCGACGAGCGCGACCATCTGGTAGGCGGTGAACGCCCGCGCGAGGCGGATCCGGCGCACGGTCTCGGTCGCGTCGACGCCGAACGCCCGGCCGAGCTCGCCGAGGCGGTACGGGTGGAACCGGTTCGCCCCCTCGAGGAGCGAGACGTTGCCGCGGACCTGCGCGCTCCCGACGTAGAGGAGCTCGAGGAGCGGCTCGACGGCCGAGGGCGGGCCGGCCCAGACCGTCAGCTCCCCCGGGGAGAACCGCCGGGCGAGCCAGGGGAACAGCGTCGGCGCGGACGGGAGGAGCGCGCGCGCGGAGGCGCTCCGGCGGGAGCGCGCGGCCGGGGCGAGCGTCGCCGGGGCCGGCGGGGAGGGAGGGGCCCGGTCGCGCGGACCGGACGGAACGAACGGCTCCGTCCGCTCGTCCGGTCCGAGCGGCTCGAAGACGTCCTCGACGAGCGCCGGCTCGACGGAGAGCGAGGGGGGCATGCGCGCGACCTCGCCGGCCGTATGCGGCCGGGAGGCTCTAAAGCGGCCGCGCGGGGGACGTTGAAACAGACCCGAGAACGGACTGTTCCCCCTCGGGCGTGGCCGGGGCGAGCGCGCCCGTCGCCCCGCCGCGCGGCACGCTTATCTCCCACGTCCCCACGCCCGGCCGTGCCGTCCGCCCACCGCTACCGCGTGACGGTCCGCTGGACCGGGAACCTCGGCGACGGGACGCGGGAGTACCGCGGCTACAGCCGTGACCATGCGATCGAGGTCGAGGGGAAGCCGCCGATCCTGGCGACCTCCGGCCTGAGCCCCCGGAGCGACCCGAGCCGACACAACCCGGACGAGCTCGTGGTCGCCGCGCTCTCGTCCTGCCACATGCTGTGGTACCTGCACCTCTGCTCGGAGGCAGGGGTCGTCGTCGTCGCCTACACGGACGACGCCGACGGGACGCTCGAGCTCGCGCCGGACGGGACCGGCCGGTTCACCTCGGCCACGCTCCGGCCCCGGGTCGTCGTGAGCTCGGGCTCGCCCGAGGTCGCCCGACGTCTGCACGAGGAGGCGCACCGCAAGTGCTTCGTCGCGAGCTCGGTCAACTTCCCGGTCGCCTGCGAGCCGAGCATCGAGCTCGAGGAGCCGCCGGCCCGCCCGGCGTGAGCGCGTCGCCCGCTAGGGCACGCGCCCGAGGTCGTCCAGCGTACGCCGCGGGGAGGACGGCGGCGGAACCCCGAGCTCCTCGGCGAGCGACCGGCAGTTCACCGCGGCGTCCCCGCGGAAGTGGTTGTTGAAGAAGCCGTAGACCGCGTCGGCGCGGGAGGCGAGCTCGCGGATCCGGGGGACCCACGCCGCGAGCTCGCCGGCCGAGTAGGTGTAGTCGTACCAGACCGGGCTGCCGTGACCGTGCCAGCGGACGTAGGCGAACGACGCGGTGACCTCGGAGGCGATCGGCAGGTGCGGCCCGTCGACGACGACGTTCGCGAGGCCGAACTCCCGCAGGAGCGCGTACGACGCCGGCACGAGCCAGGAGCGTTCGCGGAACTCGACCGCGACCGGAAGGTCCCTCGGCAGCGTCTCGTAGAACGCTCGGACGGTCCCCGGGTCGAAGGGGAGGTACGGCGGCAGCTGCAAGAGCGCCGCCAGGAACTTGCCGGCCTCGCGCAGCGGCGCGAGCACCGCGAGGAAGCGCGCGAGCTCCTCGTCGGTCCGCTCGAGCCTCAGCTCGTGCGTGATCGTCCTCGGGAACTTCGCGGCGAAGCGGAAGCGTGCCGGGGTGCGGCGCGCCCACGACGCCGCGACGGACGGGGCCGGGAGCCGGTAGAACGTCGAGTTGACCTCAACGGCCGGGAAGACGCTCGCGAAGAACCGGAGCTTGTCGGCGACGCCGCGCGCGGGGTAGACCGGCCCGACCCATTCCGGGTAGTCCCAGCCGCTGGTGCCGAGCAGGAGCGACGCCATCCCGCCTCGGGAGCCCATGCGGTCCGGGGCCGTATAGCCCGCCGGGGAGGGGCGGCCACGGGCCGGCGAAGGGGTGTTGCGACGGCCCGCCGCCGACCGAGGGGCCGGCGCGGCGCGCCGCGCAGGGAGGGTCGGGCCGCGGGCATCGCTTTCGTGGCCGGCCTTGCGGGTTCGGGGACCTCCCGGGCCGAACCGGTGAACTGCTACCGCTATGAACCGCCGTGCCTCGAGGACCCTGCGCGGCCATGGTCCAGGTCGACATCGACATCGCGAAGTGCACGGGCTGCTCGCACTGCCGCGACGTCTGCCCGACGAACGTCTTCGAGCTCCGACCGCGGACCGAGGTCCCGGACGTCGTCGACGACCCCGCCGTCGCCGCCAAGTTCCAGTTCCGCGCGGAGAAGTCGCTCGCGATCCACGGCCCGGAGTGCATCGTCTGCGAGGCGTGCCTGTTCGAGTGCGAGGGGGAGTGCATCCTCATCACCGACGACGAGCAGCACGTCCACCGCTCGACGTACAAGTAGGTCGGCCCTCTCGAGGCGATGCCGCGGATCTCCTTCGACTACCGGTTCCGGGTGCGCCTGCCGGCGTCCGCCGACGCCGCCTACCGGTGGGCGACCGACTACGCCCCGGACGACCCGGCCCGGATGGGCCAGGACGGGCGGAGACGGATCGAGCACGTCGCCGACGGGACGATCCTGCTGACCGACCGCGTCCGGCGGGACGGCCGCACCGTGACGAAGACGCGTCTCGTGCGCCTCCGTCCCGGGGAACGCGCCTGGACGAACACGCACCTTGCCGGTCCGACCCGACACTCGCAGTTCCTCTACCGGATCACCCCGCTCGGTCCCGGCGCCTCGTCGCTCGAGTTCGTCGGCCTCCAGGTCGAGCCGTCCCCGCGTTCCCTCGCCCCGAAGGAGCTCGCCCGGCGCGCTCAGGCCGTCGCCCGCGAGGACGCGGCGACCTGGCGACGCCTCTCCCGGGTGATGGCCGAGGAGCTCGGTGGCGCGCCCGTGCGACGCCGTCGTCGGCGGCGCGCCTAGCCCGCGACGGCGTGCCGGCGCGCTCCGGCCCGAGGAGCCCTTAAATAGAGTGGAACCCCGCCGGCAGAGCCGTGCCCGAGACGTCCGCGCTCCCCGGTAGAACGGTCGTTCTCGGCGAGCGCGAGCTCGCGATCGGCTTCCGTCTGATCGGGCTCAAGGACGTCGTCGAGGTCACTCCGGAGACGAGCGTCGCCGAGTTCCAGAAGGCGATGGCGAACGAGCAGTTCAGCCTCCTCATCGCGAGCCAGGCGATCCGGCCGCGCCTTTCGGAGATGCAGCGGGCCTATGCCGACGCCTCGTTGAGGCCGCTCGTCGTCTTCGTCCCGACGCCGAGCGGGGAGTACGAGGTCGAGAGCATCAGCGTCCTCGCGAAGCGGGTGCTCGGGGTCACGCTCGCCCCCGCGAGCTAGGAGGAGCGTCGTGGCAGGGGTCGTCGCGCGGGTCTCCGGACCGGTGGTGATCACCGAGGGCCTCGAGGAGGCCCGGATGTACGACGTCGTGCGCGTCGGCACGCTCGGTCTCGTCGGCGAGATCATCCGCCTGATCGGCGGGACGGCGACCGTGCAGGTCTACGAGGACACCACCGGTCTGCGTCCGGGGGACCCGGTCGAGAACACCGGTGCCGCGCTGAGCGTCGAGCTGGGGCCGGGGCTCCTGACCTCGATCTACGACGGGGTGCAGCGGCCGCTCGACGTCATCCAGAAGGGCGTCGGCGACTTCATCACGCGAGGGACCGTCGCGCCGCCGCTCGACGAGAAGAAGCGCTGGGAGTTCAAGGCGATCGCCAAGGCCGGCGACGAGGTCGCCGCCGGCACGATCCTGGGGACCGTCCAGGAGACGAGCCTCATCCTCCACAAGGTCCTCGTGCCGCCCGGCGTCCGGGGCACGCTGAAGGAACTCGCCAGCGGCACCTACACGATCCGCGACCCGATCGGCGCGGTGACGACCGGCACCGCGACCGTGCCGCTGTTCCTCGCGCACCGCTGGGTCGTCCGCGTCCCCCGCCCGGTCGAGCAGAAGCTCGCTCCGGACATCCCGCTCGTCACCGGCCAGCGCGTCATCGACTCCTTCTTCCCGATCGCGAAGGGCGGCACCGCCTGCATCCCCGGGCCGTTCGGGAGCGGGAAGTGCACCGGGCCGGAGACCCCCGTGCTGCTGGCCGACGGCTCGGTCGCCCGCATCGCCGACCTCTACGAGCGCGCGCGCGCCCAGGGCACCGTCACCGTCGACGGGAACGACGAGTGGGTTCGGCTCGGCCGACCGCTCGGTCTCTACTCGCTCTCCGGCAGCCGCATCGTGCGGAGCAGCACCGACACGCTCTACCGCGGCAAGAGCGACCGCCTCGTCCGCGTCCGCACGCGGAGCGGTCGGCAGGTCCGCGTCACGCCGGTCCACCGGCTCTTCACGGTCCGGCCGGACGGGAGCCTGTCGGAGGCGCCGGCGCGGGAGCTGAAGCCCGGCGATTACGTCGCCTCGGTCCGGAGGGTCCCCGCCCCCCTGGGACCGGCGGCGATCGAGGTGACCCTCCCTCCGTGTCGCCCTCGCGCGACACCGATGCGCGCTCCCGCGCGCATGACTCCGGATCTCGCGGAGTTCCTCGGACTGTTCGTCGCGAAGGGGTACGCACGCGGTCGGAAGACGGTCGTCTTCGCGAGCTCGGAGGAAGCCCTGCTCCGGCGGTTCGCCGAGCTCGTGGGGAGCGTTTTCGGACTCTCGGCTCGGGCGGAGCGGGCGGCGGAGAGGACGCCCCGCGTCCTCGTCCACAGCGTCCTGCTCGTCCGTCTGCTCTCGGCGTTGGGGACCGGTAGCGTCCCCGCCGACCGGCGGATCCCCTCGAGCGTGCTCGCCTCGGACAACGCCTGCCTGGGCGCCTTCCTTCGAGGGTACTACCTCGGGCACGGGGAGCTCTCGCGCGGGGAGGTGGAGTTCAGCACGGCGAGCGAGCAGCTCCAGACCGAGCTTGCGTATGCGCTGACCCGCTACGCGATCCCGGCCGCCCTCGGTCGACGCACCGTGAACGGCGCGACGCAGTACCGCGTCCGCGTACAAGGGCTCCCCCAGCTCGCTCGCCTGCACGACGCTCTCGACTCTCCCCACCCCAAGGTCGCCTCCCTCCGCGCCTTCGTCGAAGCCGAGCGGCCGACCTACCCCACGACCGAACTCGCCCCGGACGCGTCGACCGCGCTCGACCGCCTCTACCGCGGGCACCACGCAGGCCCCGGCGAGCTCGCCGACGGGATCGGGCTCCCGTACGATCTCGGCAGCCACGAGACGATCGGCGTCGCTACCTCCTCAAGCTTCCTCGCGTCGCCCGCCGAGGAGGCCTTCGCCCTCCCGGAAGCCCGTGCCGCCCGCGGTCAGGCCGAGCTCCTCCGCTGGATCGTGCCCGACGAGGTCGTGGAGGTCGTCGAGGAGCACGACGGCCCGTACGACGTCTACGACGTCTCCGTGC
>JASHSA010000197.1 GCA_030037035.1 Thermoplasmata archaeon | reverse complement strand
AAGCGAGTTGACCCCGGGCGCGGAGGGATTTGAACCCTCGACCGCCGGGTTAGGAACCCGGTGCCCTATCCAGGCTAGGCTACGCGCCCCGGAGAGATGGCCCGTTCTGCGAGCATAGCGCTTGCCCGTCAGGCCCGGGTCCCGGCCGACTGGCGTAGACAAGCCGACGACCTTCTGCGGACCGGCCGCCACGCGCGGCTGAGGACTCGCACCTTCGGGACTCTGATCGCCCGGGTCCCGCTCGTCCTCGGCCTTGGCGGGAGTGGCCGGGTGACGCGAGGGCTGGCCTTTCCCGGGGGGGGACCACCGGTTGGGTGCCTATACCCTAGCCTGCCCGGGTCCGGCGCAGCAAGGCGCATGGCGCTGAACTGCGGTGAGGAGGCGTAGTTCACATCGAAAAAGTTCGTGTTTTCGTTGTTCAATCGTAGGCGGGTTTATGAGCGGAACCTCCAGTCGCGGCGTTCGTATGTGGCCC
This sequence comes from Thermoplasmata archaeon, assembly GCA_030037035.1. Lineage (GTDB taxonomy): Archaea > Thermoplasmatota > Thermoplasmata > Lutacidiplasmatales > UBA184 > Lutacidiplasma. The sequence goes on along the minus strand of JASHSA010000197.1, from coordinate 12,579 downwards.
GCGCCCGGCGCGACCGAAGCGAGGAAGACAACGAAGTTGGGGGCTCGTCCTGCGGCGAGGCCCTCCCCGACGTGCTGGGAGTCGACACGTGCTTCGGGGCCGATCCACGCCGCGGAGACCGACTCGCCGCTCTCTGGCCGACGGCGCGACGACCGACCGGACCCCGTCGACCTCGGACCGGACCCGGGAGGAGTTCGGTCCAGCTCCGGGGCGGTGCGTAGGTTCTCGCGCGGACCGGCGAGGGTCGGCGTGACCGGGTCGGTCCTCCTTCTGGCGGTGGTACTCTCGCTCAGCGGGCTCGGGGGAGCCGTCCTGCCCGGCTCGGGAGCAGGCGTGCCCGACCGCGGCGTCGCCCTGCCTGCTCAGCACGGCTCGTCGGCGGCATCCCCGTACGTCTCCCCGGCGAGACCGGATCGTTCCCCTCGAACGACGGTCGGCGGTCCCGACCCCGCGGTTCACCCTGTCCCGACGACCCTCCCGCTCGTGGCGCCCGCGACGACCCCCGCGACGCCGATCGTCGACGCCTTCTACTACCAGCAGGCGTTCATCGTGACCCAGGTCGACGGCTCGCCCTCCACGAGCTTCACTACCGTCACCGAGACGTTCACGGTCGCGGCGAGCCCCTACGATACCGGCTACGAGTTGAACGCCCTGACGAACGCTGGCGACTGGGTCCAGTTCTTCGTCACGGACAGCTGGCCGTACACCGACGTCGGATGCGACAACGTCCAGCACGGGACCATCCAGTACGGGTATGAGATCTGGAACAGCGCGGGCAGCTCGGTCGCGGACGACTGCTTCAACAGCTTCTCCAGCGGCGTCGCGCCGGACGTCGGCGACGTCGTGACGCTCCAGATCTCGCTGGCGGACTACAGCGACGAGGAGTGCGAGAGCGCGGGGGCGATCTGCCTCACGGTCGTCGACCAGACCCACCCGGCGGACAGCGGGACGACCGCGATGCCGCTCCCGGACTCCGGCGCGACCGGTTTCACGAACGGGTTCGGGGGCACCGCCGCCACCAGCGGGGAGTTCACCGGACCGATGACGGAGGTGATCGACCTCACGGCGACGAGCTGTGAGGCGTACGGCTCCCTGCCCATGATCACGTACAACTTCACCGGCACCACCGGGAGCGGCACGAGCGCCTTCACCCCAGCGGCGGTAGGAGGGTACGAGCCGTTCGCGGACGACTTCGAGCTGGACCAAGTCACGGGTAACCGGGTCGTATGCGGGCGGACCTCCTTCGGCTCCGAGCTCGTCTCCGATAGCCCCTGGGCCCAGTTCTTCTCGGAGGATATCGCCGGAGACCAGATCGAGGCCGCCCAGAACGAGACCGCGGCCTGCGACGTGACCGGGGGATGTCCTCTCGTGAACGTCTTCACGGACTTCGAGACCAGTTCCGTCAGCCTCGCGGTCTCGGGGCTTTCCACGAGCGTGAGCGGTTCGGTGACGGTCGGGGAGGAGGTGACGTACTCCGCGTCCATCGAGGGCGGTTCGTCGCCCTGGTCCTGTGGTCTCCTGGTGAACGGCGCCTCGTCCGCCGGGTTGTCCGGGACCGACTCGCCCGGTTGCGCCGGGACCTACTCGTTCCCGTTGAACGGCGAGTACACGATCGCCGCCTTCGCGAGGGACGCTAACGGCAACTTCGCCGTCTCTTCGAGCGTCGGCTTCACGGTAAACTATACCGTCCCCCGGCAGGCCCCGCCGGTCCCGTCCCGGCCGTCCGCCGACGTCTATCAGGGGGTCACCTTTACCGCGAGCGTCTCGGGCGGCTCCGGCGGGGGAACGTACAGCTGGTCCGCGAACTCGGCGCTCGGATGCGTGGACGCGCCCTACACAACGGGCCCGACGCTCACGTGCGTCCCGGCCTCCCCCCTCCGCTGCTTGGCCGGGCTCCTCGAGCTCTGCTCGGAGCCGCCGGTCTCCTACCAGTACGTGGACTCCGTCGGTCAGAGCGCCACGGGGTCGACGGGGCTCTGGACGTTCGTCGTCTACGCGGACCCGACCCTCTCCCCGCCGACGCCGTCCGCCGCCTCGGTCGATGCCGGGCAGGCCGTGAGCTTCGCGGCGAACGTGGACGGAGGCTCGGGCCCGGGCGTGTACGCCTGGACGGAGTTCTTCCCCCTCACCATGCCGTGTGTGGGGTTCACCTCGCCGACGCTCACCTGCTTCCCGTACGCTGCGGGCCTGCATTATGTCGAGTTCACGTTCGTGGACTCGAACGGCGTCTACGGCACGGGCACCACGATCCTGAGGTACGACGTCGCTACGGACCCGGTGAACTTCACGGAGACGGGCCTCCCGGCAAAGACCCTGGCGAAGGACGGCTGGACGGTCGTGTTGAACGGCGTACTGGCCTGGAGCTCGACCGCGACGATCTCGCTCAGCGTCTACTCGACCGGGACGTACCCGCTGGTGGTGACCGGCCCCTCCGGCTACCGGACCGGCGCAGGCGGCACCCAGACGGTGACGGGGCCGACGGACGTCGCGGTAACGTTCGCGAAGGGGAAGTCGGCGGCGCTCACGCTGACGTTCCGAGAATCCGGGCTGCCGTCGACCGGACGGAAGACCGTGCAGTCGTGGTGCGTGGCCCTCGACGGCTACGCCGAGTGCTCGACGACGGCGAGCCTGAAGTTCCGAACCTTGGCGCCGACGAGCTACGCCTTTGCGGTCCAGTCGCCGCTCGCCGGGCAGAACCTCACGCAGAAGGTCGGCTCGACGGTGACGTACGGTCCCGACGGGGAGATCGCGTTGACGCGGAGCGCGACCGTGCACCTGACGTTCGCGTACCGGTATGCGGTGACGTTCACCGAGAGCGGCCTGACGGGCGGCAGTTGGTCGGTGACGGTCCACGGCGTGACGGAGACGAAACCGTACGATGACCCGATCGTCTTCAACGAGACGAACGGGACCTACGGCTACAAGGTCGCCGGTATCGCCGGATACGCGAACTCGGGGGTCCCCTCCAAGGTGACGGTCTCGGGCGGGCCAGCGTCGGTGGCGGTGACGTTCACGCCGAAGAGGTAGGGCTCGGCGTTCGGCGGACCGTCCCCTGGAGGACCGCTGGCCCACCGAAGGCTAGGCTGCGAGCCTCCAGGAACGGCCCTGATCCGGGGGTCCGACGATCGCGACGGAGAGGAGGGACGCGGACCCGAAGGATGGCCGCGTGCCCGGCTCTCAGCGGTCGCCGCAAGAGGTCATAGGCGGCCTGGCGCTCTCGGAGGTGCGGGGAGGTCCCGACCGCATGACCGCTGGGCAGCCGAGCCCCCGACGCCTTGGCAACGAGGTCGCCGGCTGGCTCGTCCCGGCGGCGGTCGTCACCGTCATCGTGGGGCTCGTCGGCTGGTACGTCGTGACCTCGCTGCCGGTCTCCCACGCGGTTCCCGAGGACTTCGACATCCCGGGCCTTACGGCGTCTTCGTGCGGGACGAGCCCGTCGATCTACCCTCCCCATGACGGCGACCTTCAGTTCTCGTGGTCGACGAACGACGGCCAAGACGGGACGCTGAGTCTCCTCGCGAGCCCGAACGGCCCCGGCGAGGTCCTGCAGGTCTACTACAACACGTCCGCGGGCGGCTCTGCCGACTGGTCGACGTGGAGCAACTACCACTACACCTTCGAGTTCTGCGGGACGACGAACGAGACGGCCCAGGTCAGCGGGACGTTGTACTACTCCGCTCCCCTCCTCTGAGGAGGGCGGACCGAGAGGGGGCGCGGCCGGGCGAGCCACGGAGCGAGGGGGCCCGAGCGGACCGGCCGTGGGGGGCGAGCCCGACCTGCCGCCCTTCGCCGGAGGACGGTCCAGCCCGCGACACCGCCGGTGCCGAGTCGTGACGATGGCGAGGCGCCCGAGGGGGCAGGCGGTCGCACCGCGCCCGAGGTCGAGGCGCGGGATCCCTCGGCTCTACGTCCGGGGCGGCGACGACGCCCCGCGTCGTTCCCCCTCCGCGGGCAAGAGCCGGTCGTAGCGGTGATCGACCGTCGAGAGGAACTCGGCGGCCGGTTCCTGAAGGATCTCGATCCCCTCTAGGAACTCTCGCATCGTGGGAAGCACGGGCCGGCGCGCGCCGTCCGCCTGCTGGTCCTTCGGGCTCGCTCCGCCGAGGGCCCCGAACAGCCACCGGCGAGGGCCCGCCGCGAACAGGAACGGGAAGACCCGCGACTCCCGGATGAGCGTCGAGAACAGCAGCTCCGGTCTCGCCCCTTCCCTGGGGGCGCCGGTCACCAGCACGACCTGGTCGGCCGCCCGTCCCTGGTACGGAGGGAGGCGGCCGGGGTCGAGGATCGTGCGGTGCACGACCCAGCCTTTCTGCAGCAGCCGCCGCTGAGAGAACGGAAGTCCAAGGGGTCCCACGAGATGGGCCCCACGCCCTTGCTCCGCGACCGCGAAGGGCCGGCGCACGAGCTCGGAGGCGGCCCACCACTGGTGGGCCGAAAGGCTCGCCGACGGGCTCCCCTCGCCGTCCGAGGAGGCGCCTCCCCCCAGACCGTGCGGGTAGGCGAGCGTCCCGTCGAAGCCGGCGACGTGGCACCAGAGCCCTTCGTAATCGAAGTAGACCGGCACCGCCGGCCCCGCGACATCGACCGTCACCGTCCAGGGGACCGGTGCGAGATGCCCGGCGTCCAGTCGGCCGAGAAGCCGCGGCAGCTCCTGGGGGCGCCGGTGGAACAGCACCGCGAGCACGATCTGGGAACCTCGCCAGACGACGACCGACCCGGGGTCCTCGCCGAGCGTCGCGACCAGCTCCTCGAACCGGTCGGCGTACGGGCGGGCGACAAGGAACGTCACGACCGGGCGGCCGAACGCGACCGGATGGGGAACGTACCGGTCGCGGAGCCAGCCCTCGTCGTACGCTCGGCGCCGGATCGCGTGGTACGTCGACCGGGGGACGTTCACCATGCGCAGGCGTTCCCGCTCGCGATCCGGCCGGGCCGCGAGCAGGACCGCGACGACTCGGGCCTCGGCGTCGGTCAGTCCGCGAACCACGACCGCCCTCCGCGATTGCGACGCCCTAGCATGGGGTCCAGCTACGCCGAGGGTCGCCGAAACCTCGCTTTAAGAATGACGTCGTGTGTGATTGCCGCCGAGGAGGTTCGACGGCGAGCCGTGCGGAAGCGTCCGGGCGTGGGCGTCGTCGTCGTCACCGCGGCGTCAGTGGCGGTCTCCTTCTTGACGGTATGCGTTCCGGCGGTCGTCGCCGCTCAGGGAAGCCCGGCGGCCGGCGGCGTCGAAGCGCACTGGGCGTACGGCGTCGTGCACTCCGCCTCGCGGCACGGCCTCGCCGGCCTGACCGCGTGGGAAGCCTCTCGGACGGTCGGCTTCGCTGTCGTACTGGCGCAGAGCCCCCCGGTCGGCGGGACCTACACGGTCGACGTCAACCGGACGATGGGACTGATCCTCTCCGTGGAGTACTGCCGTCTCACCTGCTCGACGCCGAGCCGCAGCGCGAGCGTCACGTTCCATGCCTGGGAGGCGATCGCCGCGACCCTCGCGTTCACGTCCCACGCGAGCGTCTCCGTGGGGGGCACGTCGACGGCGGCGCTCGGGCTCAGCTCGTCGCGCCTCGCCGTCGAGGTCGGCCTGCGCGAGACCGCGGCGGTCTATGCGGCCGGGGACGAGGTCGGCTCGCGCAACTTCACCGTAGGGGTCAACGCCTCCTCCGGGACGACGTTCTCGCCGCCGCTCGGGCTCCTGCCGGCGAACCTCACGGGCCCGATGAACTGGAACGCCTCCAGCGCCTACGTCGAGGCCGGCGAGGCGAACTGGTCGGTCGTCGGGAAGAGCTCCGGCAGCCTGGCGACGACGAACGTCGACCTCTCGGGGGCGGTGCCGCTCGCCGCGACCGGGACGGTCAGCGTCGCGGGCAACTTCACCGGCTCGACCGTCAACTTCGACAAGGCGAGCTACGACGCGGTCAACCTGACGGTCACCGGCCCGTTCGGCCTCCGGGAGGGGTTCTTGCTCGCGCCGGACGCCGCCGACCTCTTCGGCCCCGCCGCGCCGTCCTGGCTGGCCGGCAGCACGACCGACTCTTCCGCGTCGGCGACGGTCTCGCAGTCGAGCATCGACGTCGCGAGCGCCCTCGTCGCCGGCTCCCACCTGGGCTTCGAGGCGTCCGGTACGAAGTGGAGGTACGGCACCAGCGACCTCTCGACGTACGCGCCCGAGCCGGCCACGGCCGCTCTCGGCCCGGCCGTCGTTCCGGCGGCCGGAGCCGGCAACTCGACGTACCTCCAGGGGAGTCCGGAGACCGTCGGCCAGGCGACCACCGACCAGAACTGTCTCGCGACCGGGGTCGGGTGCCCCGCCGCCGGGGCGCCTCGGGAGCTGGTGCGGTTCTTGCTGCTCGCGGGCGGCATCGTGGTCGTGGCCGCGGTGATCGCGATGCTGGTCGCGGAGCGGCGACGCCTGCCGCCGCCGCCGTACCCCAACGCCGCGCTCTACCCTCCTGGCGGCGCGACGAACGCCGGACCGACGGGCCCCGCGCGACGGCCGGGCCGCCCGCCGACGCCGGCGGAGGACGACCCGCTCAACCACCTCTGGTAACGTCCCCGAAGGCGGTCGGCCGAGGCACGGCACGCCCTCGCCGCGTCCGGTTCAGCCCGCGGGGCGCTCCGTGCGTCCCTCGACCTTGACCCACGCGAACAGCAGGAGCACCCCGACCACGAAGAAGAACACGATCCCGAGGACCGCCCAGACGAGGAGCTGCTCGCGCAGGCGGGCGTACTGGCCGGAGGCGGCGAGCTGCTGCAGCGCCGGGAGCTCGCGCCAGACGACGAAGTTCACGACGGCGGAGACGAGGCAGTAGCCGGCGGCGAGCAGCCCGCCGGCTCCGTGCCCGAGGAGCACGTCCAGGAACGCGAGCGAGAGCAGCAGGAGGAACAGGAGGCCCGCGACGACGGCCAAGACGAGCGCGAGCGTTCTCGAGATCGAGAGGAGCTCCCGCACGGTCGGGTCCGGGGCGCCGGGCGAGCCGCCCGGGGCGCCGGTCGCTGCGGTCGGGGGGGCTCCAGCGGGGGCGTTCGGGACCGGTCCGCTCGCCATCGGATTCTCGGAGAACTAGCCGCCCCGCGCCATTAGCTCTGCGCGCGCGGCCGGAGCGCGGGGCCCGCGGCGACCGGGTACCGCAGGAGCGCGGCGACCCCCCCGAACGCCCGGGCGAGCATCTCCCCTTCCTCGCTCTCGGTGGAGACGAGGCGCGCCGTGCCGCCGGCCTCGACCGCGCGGCGGAAGAGGCTCTCGACGTAGTCCTCCCGCGCGACCTCCGCCATCGTCGCCGCCCCGCAGTGCGGGCAGGTGACGCTCAGGCCGCGGTCGAGCTCCTCGTCCGGCACGCTGCGCGAGAGCTCGTGCTGGCACGCCGGGCACCGCAGGCGCACGAGATGGCGGCGGAGCCCGTCGGAGACGAGCAGCGTGTCGACCGCGCCCAGCTCCAGGGCGTGGACGACGTCCCGTTCCCCGTAGGCGGCGAGGCCGGTCTCCGCCTTGCGGATCTCGGCGAGCAGCCGCTGGACGAGGCGCTTCTCCTCCGTGAGGTCGAGGCCGTGGAGCGTCTGGGTCGCCTTCTCGACCATCTCCTTCAGCCCGTGCTCGTCGGTGTAGCCGGTGTCGAAGAGCGGCTGGACGACCTTCTGCTGCAGCTCGTACTGCAGGAACCCCTCCTTGTAGAAGAACTCCTTCGTGGCGCCGGGGCCGCCGAGCAGGATCCCCCGGAGCTCGTCCTTGTGCGGCAGGAACAGCTCGGCCGCCATCTCGGCGACCTTCACGAAGAACTCGTGGGCTGCGTGCTCGATCATCCGCTCGAAGCGGTGCGCCGACTGGCCCCCCCGGCCGTGCTTGCTCGGGACGAGCGACTGCTTGTTCCGCAGCGCCTCGACGCGCTTGCCGCGGAGGAAGCCGAGCGTCACCTCGCTGCGGTCGACGACGATCAGGCCCCAGAGGTCCGGCTCGTGCACCATCGACGCGAGCGGGTCGAGGAAGAACGTCGAGTCGCACCGGTAGAGGTAGGTGTTGAGCGGTTCCGGAGGCTCGACGATGAACGTCACCGGCTCGGACTTGTCGGCGCCGACCGCCTTGCTGCCGACGAAGAACGCGACGCCGTGCGCGGGCGGTTCCTTGAACTGCCGGACGCGGCCCATGAGCGACTCGATCGCCCACATGACGTTCTTGCGCGTCGTGCGGCTCTTGATGTTCGAGCTCTGGGCGTACTCGTTCCGGAGGTAGGCGATGACGTCGGAGATCTGCTTGCCCGGCGGCACGTAGAGGCTGATCAGCTCGGTGGCCCGGCCCCGGACCGCGGCGATCTCGGCGAGCTTGCGCTGGAACGTGTAGCGCGCGAGCTGCGGGTCCGGCTCCGCCTCGACCGGCATTCACGGAACTCCCGCCCGGAGGAGCCCGGCCGGGGAACGCGTCGAAGGACGCCCGTTCCCCGGGCCGTGGAGTCAGAGGAGACGGCGCACGTGCTCGTCGATGACCTCTTCGGGGTACGCCCCGACGATCCGGTCGACGAGCTTGCCCTGCTTGTAGAGCAGGAGCGTCGGGATGCTCATGATGCCGAGGGCGCCGGCCTTCTCGCCGTTGTCGTCGGAGTTCATCTTGCCGAACGCCACCTTCTCCCGGTACTTCTCGCTGAGCCGGTCGACGATCGGCGAGACGACCCGGCACGGGCCGCACCAGGGAGCCCAGACGTCGACGACCGCGGCCGGCGTCGCTGACGTGAACTTGTCGAAGTCCGTGCTTCCGATCTCGCGCACCGCCATGAATGCCCTCGGCGTGTTTCAGGGATTTCCATTATTAAAAGAGTTGATGGTGCCGGAGCCACCGAGCGCCCGCGTCGCCCGTCGCGCCGGGGGCGTCCGCCCCGGCCGAGGGGGAGAACCATATCTGGGACGAACGGTATGGTCTCGGCGTGAGCAACCTGGGCGCCGGCCGGCCGCTCGCCGGGCCGAACCTCTCCGACCTGGGCGCTCACGAGGGCGACACCGTGCCGCGGCTCGGCACGTCGGCGAGCCGTACGGCGGTCCTCTCGCCCGCCGCCCGCAAGGCGATCCGCCAGCGGATGCTGTTCCTGCGCTCCGCCTCGCTCGACCGGGTGCGTCGGCTCACCGGGGTGAGCGACGCGGAGCTCCAACGCTACCGGCGCGAGCTCCGCGACAGCGACCTCGCCGACGTCCTGCTGCGGCGCGGCGCGGGACTCGCGTTCACGCACGAGCTCCCCCAGGGGGCGCTCCTCTACCTCCTCGTGCGCGCGGCCGCGCCGGACCGCCTGGTCGAGACCGGGGTCCGCCCCGGCTACTCGACCGCCTGGATCCTCGCCGCGCTCGCCGCCGCGGGCCGCGGGAGCCTCGTCTCGCTCGGTCCGGGGCCGACCGCCGGCCGTCCCAGCGCGGTCCATGACGTCTCGGTCGGCCAGTTCGTGCCGCCCGCGCTGCGCGGGCGCTGGACGCTCGCGCTCGGCAACAGCGAGGATCGGCTGCGCGAGATCCTCAGCTCGACCTCCCGGGTCGACCTGTTCCTGTACGACAACGGCCCCGAGGCGGCGCGGGGCCGCTTCGAGCTGAGGGCGGCGTGGGACGCGCTCTCCCCGCGGGGGATCCTGCTCGCCCACCGGGTCGACGCGGGACCGGCGTGGGCCGAGTTCTGCGAGCGCCAGGGCGTTCCCCCGCAGATCCTCGACCCGGGCCCGCCGCCGATGGGCGCCCTCGCGATCCGCGCGGGGAGCCGCTAGCGCTCGAGCTCCTCGACCAGGTGGACCGTCGCGGGGACGATCAGCTTCTCGATCGCCGTGCGGACGGCCCGCTCGCTCCCGGGGAGGGCGAAGACCGGCTTCCCCTGGAGGACGTAGAGCCCGGCGCGGCTGATGATCGCGAGCGGACCGACCTCGGCGAAGCTCAGGGAACGGTAGATCTCCCCGAAGCCGTCCAGGCGGCGGCCCCCCATCGTCTCCAGGGCGTTGACGGTCAGGTCCCGCGAGCTCGCCCCGGTGCCGCCGATGGTGATCGCGGCCTCGACCTTCGGCTCGCCGAGCCACGGCTCGAGGCGCTCGCGGACGTCGGCGACCGAGTTCCCGACCAGCGAACGGTGCACCACGTGGTGGCCGGCCGCCTCGAGAAGCTGCCGGGCGAGGCTCCCGGACGGGTCGTCGTCCTCGGTGTGCGTGTCGGAGACGGTCAGCAGGCCGAAGCCGAGCGAGCGGCTCCCGCCGAGATGGTGTCGTCCGGCCGGTGGGACCGGCTCCGTGCTCATCGTCGTTCCCCTCCCTTCACCTTCGACTCGACCCGCACCGGCCCGAGGCGCGTGCGCGGGTAGAGCCCGCGCGCATCCTTCTCGAGGTACTTGACCATGTCCCAGACGGTCAGGAGGGCGACCGTCGCGCCGACGAGCGCCTCCATCTCGACGCCGGTGCGGTCGATCGCGGACGCCTCGGCGGTGGCCCGCACCCCCCGCGCGCTCACCGCGAGGTCGACGCGGCTGGCGGTGAGACGGACGGTGTGGCAGTGCGGGATCAGCTCGCTCGTCCGCTTCATCGCGAGGAGGCCGGCGAGCTCGCCCGCCGCGATCGGGTCGCCTTTCTCCACGGCGTGGCGCCGGACCGCGCTCCGGGTGGCGGCGCCGAGAGAGAGCTCCCCGACCGCGACGGCGCGGCGCGCTTGTTCGGGCTTCCGGCCGACATCGACCTGGCGCGCCACCGCCTCACCCGACCCGCGACGAGCCGAGGGCGACGTGCGCGAGGACCGCCTCGAGCTGGATGCGGTCGGAGGCGCCCTGAGCGAGCCGGAAGTCGACCTCCCCCAGGAACTCGAGGAGCCGGACCTTCTCCCGGGCCGGGAGGACCGTCTCGGGAACGTCGGGCAGGTAGCTGTGGATCGCCCGCAGGATCTCCTCGCCGGCCGCGCCGCGTTCGACGAAGAGGGCGTAGAGGCGTTCCCGGGCGTCCCGGAAGTTCCCCGAGAACGCCGCCGCCAGCATCCCCTCGACCTCGCGGCGGAGGGGAGCGGTCGCGTACTCGGCGAGCGTCGCCGCCGTGACCGTCGCCGTGTGGGTCCCGGCGAGCTGGAGGAGGTTCGTCGCCCGGCGCATGTCGCCCCCGCTCGCCGCGAGGATCGCCTCGTAGGCGTCCTCGCTGACGGTGCGGTGCTCGGCGGCGGCGACCTTCTCGAGCTGGCGGCGGACCGCCTCCGGCCGGTAGGCGCGGAACCGGAAGACGGCGCACCGGGACTGGATCGGCTCGATGATCCGGGAAGAGTAGTTGCACGAGAGGATGAACCGGCACGACGCCGAGTAGCGCTCCATCATCCGGCGGAGCGACGCCTGCGCCTCCTGGGTCAGGTTGTCGGCCTCGTCGAGGAAGAGGATCTTGAAGCCGACGGCCCCGAGCGGTGCCGTACGGGCGTACTGCTTGATCGTCGTGCGGACGGTGTCGATCCCCCGCTCGTCCGAGGCGTTCAGCTCGAGGAAGTTCTGCCGCCACTCGGGCCCGAAGAGGTCGCGGGCGAGCGCGAGCGCGGCGGTCGTCTTCCCGGTGCCGGGCGGCCCCGCGAAGAGCAGGTGGGGCATCGAGTGCTTTTCTGCGTACGACTTCAGGAGCGGGACGATCGCCTCCTGACCGGCCATCTCGGCGAGCGACGCCGGACGGTACTTCTCGACCCAGATCGCCTCGCCGGCTCGGTCGGGCATCGTTCCGGTCGCCGCTCGACGGACCGGCTCTTTACCGTTGCCCGGTGGCCCGGTCCGACCGTGGCCGCCCCGGACCGCGCTCGTCCGCACGGTGGAGGCGCAGCGCCTCGGCGAGGATCCGGCCGTACTGGCCGAGCGCCTGGCGGTGGCCCCCGTGATCGTCGCGGAGGACGACGTCGACGATCCCGCGGAGCTCCTCGAGCGACGTGCGGAACCGCTCGTGCTCTCGGGCGAGGAGCGCGGTCCGCGAGGGCTCGGCGGAGGGCCCCCCAGGTCCGCGTCGCCTCCCCGGCGGTCGCACGTCGAGATGCCGCTCGAGCTCCGCCGCGAAGCGCTCGACCTCCTCGCGGACCTCCTCCAGCGAGGCGGGCTCCAGACGCACGAGACCCGCCGAGAACCGTTCGAAGCGCTCGAGCGCGGCGTCGAGGGATGTCCCAGAACGGGACACCGCCGCGACGCGGGGCTCGGCCATGCGTTCCGGTGCACTCGGTCGGGGACAAGAAGCTGCCGTCTCCGACGGGAGCCCGTGTGCCGGGCCGCGCGGCGGCTCTCCACGGGTCCGCGGACGAGGGGGCGTTCGGGTCCAGAAGTCCGAGGGCGCGACCGAGACGGTACGCCGCATCGGCACCCGTAGCGTCGGAGTCGGGGCGCTGATCCCCCTTCGTCCTCCCTCCTCGCCCGCGGGAGCGCTATATGCGGCGAGGCCTGCGCCCGGGCGACCGTGCGCGAGTTGCTGGTCCACGTGCCGTTCCGCGGGGTGATCCGCGAGCGCTCCGTCGAGCCGTACGTTCGCCTGCTCAAGGGGCTGCGAGGCCGGCGTAGGGTCAAGGGCGTCCTGTTCGACATCTCCAGCGGCGGAGGCGAGGTCGTCGCGTCGAACGACCTCTACCTCGCGGTCCGCC
>JASHSA010000196.1 GCA_030037035.1 Thermoplasmata archaeon | reverse complement strand
TCGCTGTCGAACGTCACGCGGACGTACGTCTCCATCGAGGGAGCGAGGCCGACCCCCGTCAAAGGGGTTGCGGCGAACTCGTCCGGAGCAGGCGCACGAGGCCGGCCTCGAGCTCCGCCGGCGTGCGACCGTCGATCGCCACCGGACCGAGGGCGAGACGAGGGCCCTGCAGTCCGACCGACCACCCCCCCCGCCGCCGCACGACCCCGATCCCCAGCTGGCGGTCCCGGACCGCCGCTCGCGCCAGGGAGCGGGGGTTCGCCCCGCGGGGCGACCGGTCCGTCCGAGCGCGGAGCTGCGCCTTCGGGAACGTCGTCCGGACCGCGGCGGCGCTCGGCGTCAGGTCGTCCGGTTCCCGGACGCGCAGGCCGACGTCGATCCTCGCCCGGCGACGGCCGTCGCGGTCGATCACGCCGAGTCGGATCCGGCGCGAGCTGATCGGCTCGAGGTCGTCGGCGAGGACGAGCGGCACCCGCAGCAGCTTGAGGGCCGGGTGACCCCGCCGACGCCGTTCGCGGTTCACCGCGCGGCCTCCCTCGGTCGTGTCGACCGAGACGACGAGCGCGTCGGCGGCGACGTCGGCCGAGCTGCCGTAGCGGTCGTCGATCCGCACGATCGACCAGCGCCGGGCCGGGTAGCGTGCGGCGAGCCAGCGCGCGAGCGCCCGACGGCGGACGGAGAACGGGGCGATCTGCCGGCCGGCAGGCTTCGGGTGTTCGGCGAGGTAGGCCGGACTGGTGAGGCCGAGGGCGACGTGCTCGCCGAGCCGGAACGCCGTGCCGAGGAGCGCCTCGTGGCCCCGGTGCAGGCGGTCGAACGTGCCGCCCAGGACGACGCGACGGAAGCGTCGCACGGCCGGCGCTTACACCCCGAAGAAGCTCGCGACGAACAGGAGGAGGATGAACGCGATCAGGCCGTAGAGGAGGTACCGCTGGTTCTTCGCGGAGGCGAGCCGACGGCTCCGCGTCTCGGCGCAGGCGTCCCCGCAGGTCTCCGCGCCGGGCTTGACGACCTTCCCGCAGACCTTGCAGTGCCGGTGGTCGCTTCCGAGAGCCATCGTACGCGCGCCGACGGGAGAGAACGGCCGCCCGCGGGCTTAAGGGCTGCTCCACGCCGCCGGCGCTAGACCGGCTTGCGGGTGCGCCGCCGGGGCTCCTTCGGCCCCGTCGCGCCGGCGAGCTCCGGGTCCATCGGGTTCGGCGGGTCGGCGGCGAACGGCGAGGCGTCCGCGGCCGGCTCGCTCGCGGCGCTCGGGAGCGACGCCGGCCTCAGCCGCTTGGAGACGCGGTGGGAGCCCTGGCTCGCCGGCGGCGGGAACCCGCCGGCCTCCGGCGAGTACGTCCGCAGGAAGTTGAGCCAGATCCGCCCGTGGCTCTGGATCGCCATCTCGATCCGCTCGCGCAGGTCGGTCGCCTCCTCCTCGAGACGCTGCTCGACCCGCGCGAGCTCGTCGCCGACCTCCTTGCGGAGCGCGACGAGCTGCGCCTCGGTCGGGCGCGCCTGCGTGTTCGCCTCGTTCTCCGTGAGCTTGAGCCACGTCTGGCGCACGATCGGCAGCACGTGGTCGTTGATCACCATGACGCGCCGGTCGAGGTCCTCGAGCTCCTCGCGGAGCTTCCCCTCGAGGCCCGCGACCTCCTCGCCGCGGCGGTCGATCTTCGCCTCGATCGCCTCGAGCCGCTCCGCCGCCTCCTGGCCCTCGGTGCGCAGGCGCGTCTCGGAGGCGGTGAGCGACGCGGCGAGCGCGACCTCCTGCTCGCTGCGCGCGGTGTCGACGGCCTGGTCGATCCGCTCCTTGAGGCGCGCGTTGAACTCCGGCGAGCCGATCGACGTCGCGATCGTCGTCTCGAGGTCCGCCTTCAGGCGGGCGAGGAGCTCGATGTACTTCTCCTGCTCCGCCGCCTGGTTCTCACGGACCATCTGCTCGACGAACGACTGCATCCGCACCTGCAGGCCGGCGACCGCCGACCGCTGGGCCTCGTTCACCTCGGCGATCCGCGCGTCGCGCTCGAGGGCGAGGCGGCGCTCGACGTGGGCGACGCGGTCGTCCGCGGCGGCCGCGAGGCGCTGCGCCTCGTTCGTCAGCGCCGCGGTCAGGTGCTCCTCGACGTCCTTCGTGCGGCCGTCGACCAGGACGCCGACGCGCTGCTCGAGCTCGCGCGTCTCCCGGCCCCGGCGCTGCTCGCCGTCGACGAGCCGGCTCTCGAGGATCTCCCGGACGCGCGCCTCGACCTCCTCGCGGAGCGCCTGGCCCTGCTCCTTCGCCTCGAGCAGCTCGAGGTCGAGCTGGGCGACCAACGCGGAGCGCAGGTCCTCCTCGGACTTCGCGCTGCGGGCGGCGAGCTCCTCGGAGGCCTCTTTCAGGTCGCGTCGGAACCGCTCGGCCCAGCCTTCGGCGGTGGAACGGATCGACTCGGCGACGCGCGATTCGATCTCGGCGAGCTTCGGGTCGACCTTGGCGGCGATCTTCGCCTCGACCTC
The DNA here is from genome assembly GCA_030037035.1 of Thermoplasmata archaeon. Classification (GTDB taxonomy): domain Archaea; phylum Thermoplasmatota; class Thermoplasmata; order Lutacidiplasmatales; family UBA184; genus Lutacidiplasma. The sequence goes on along the minus strand of JASHSA010000196.1, from coordinate 529 downwards.
CGGACCGAGGGAGGCGGCGGCGAGGGCCGGCCGGGCCTCGAGGGCGGTGAGGCGCGCGGCGAGCTCCCCGCGCGCGCTCTCGGCGGCGCGCGTGACGGCGTCGTTCAGCTCGCGCAGCCTCGCGTCCAGCGTGACCGTCCATCGCCGCTCGAGGTCCCGCGTGGCGAGCGAGAGGCGCGCGTCCAGCATCCCGCGGTCGGCGGTCGACGGAACGACCGTCGGGGGACGTTCCGCGGGTCGGGGCGCGACCGCCGCGACGCCCGTCGGGGGCGGCACCGGCGGCGCGGCCGCGACCGGCCGGCTCGCCGCCTTCGGCACGCTCGCCGGGCTTGGGCGGAGCGACGTGTCGTCGGCCGTCGAGACCGGGACCGCGCCGGGGGTCTCGGCAGGGACCGTGATCGGGGTCGGGCCGCGCAGCCACTGGGGCAGCGGGGCGGTAGAGGAGGGGCCCGCGGGCGCGGGGGTCGCCGCGGCGGCGGGGGCCGGCCGGGGCGGCGGGGCGGGGACGGACGCCGCGGGCGGGGTCGGC
>JASHSA010000195.1 GCA_030037035.1 Thermoplasmata archaeon | reverse complement strand
GGCCGGTCTCGAGCGCGTCGATCAGGTTGAGGTTGTAGACCATCGAGCGGTCGACGACGCGGACGCGCTCGAAGCGCTGGCGGAGCGCGCGGACGCGGCGGATCCCCTCGAGCAGACCCGCCTCGTCCCGATAGATCCCGGCGCACTCCTCCATCGTCCGCTGCATCTCGGCCCGGAGCGCCGACGGATCCTCGCCGTCGGTCCGGGACGACCAGGCGCGCAGCGGGGCGACCGCCGCGTCGAGGTCGCTTTCGTGCATCTCGGGGTTCGGGGCGGTCGGGACGTAGGCGGCGGCGGCCCGACCGGCCTCGCGCCCGAAGACGAGCGTCTCGAGGAGCGAGTTCCCTCCGAGCCGGTTCGCGCCGTGGATCGAGACGCACGCCGCCTCGCCGGCGGCGTACAGCCCGGCGATCGCCGTCTCGCCGCGAGCGTTCGTGCCGATCCCGCCCATCATGTAGTGCTGCGCCGGGTAGACCGGGATCGGCTCGGTCACCGGGTCGATGCCCGCGAAGCGGCGACAGTAGTCGCAGATCTCGGTGAGGCGCGTCTCGACGCGTTCGCGGCCGAGATGCATCAGCTCGAGGTGGACGTAGCCGCCGTACGGCCCCTGGAACCCGCGGCCCTCCTTCACCTCGGTGACGATCGCTCTCGAGACGACGTCCCGCGAGGCGAGCTCCTTGACGTGCGGGGCGTAGCGGACCATGAACTGCTCGCCGGAGGCGTTCTTCAGGAGCCCCCCCTCGCCGCGCGCCCCTTCCGTGATCAGGATGCTCGACTCGAGCAGGGCGGTCGGGTGGAACTGGACGAACTCCATGTCCTTGAGGGCCGCTCCGGCGTCGTACGCGGCGGCCAGGCCGTCGCCGGTGCAGCTGTGGGCGTTGGTCGTCTTCGCGTAGACGCGACCGGCCGGCCCGGTCGCGAGCACGACGGCCTTCGCGGCGATCTCGGCGAACTCGCCGGTCGTCCGGTCGAACGCGACGATCCCGTGGACCCGCCCGTCCCGGACGACCAGGCGCGTGAGGTCCCATTCGGCGTAGAGCGCGAAGTGCTCGCTGCCGAGGCGCTCCCACAGCGCCTGGAGGAGCGCGAGGCCGGTCCGGTCGGCGGCGTAGATCGTGCGCGGGAAGTGGGCCCCGCCGAACGGGCGGGCCGCGAGCGAGCCGTCCTCCGAGCGGCTGAAGATCGTGCCGAAGTGCTCCATCTCGACGACGATCGGCCCGGCTTCCTTGCAGAAGAACTCGATCGCGTCCTGGTCGCCGAGGTAGTCGGAGCCCTTCACCGTGTCGAAGACGTGCGTCTCGACCGAATCCTCGGCGCCGACGGCGGCGTTGATCCCGCCCTGCGCCGCGCCGGAGTGCGAGCGCAGCGGGTGGAGCTTCGTGACGAGCGCGACGTCGCGGCCGGCCTCGACGGCGGCGAGCGCGGCGCGCTGGCCGGCGAGCCCGGCCCCGACGACGACGACCTCGTGGCGCTCCATGCCGTCGGCGCCCCCGAGCGCCGCGGGACTATAACCCGTCCGGCGGGGCACCGACGCGAATCGCCCCGACGCCATCGACTCGAGCCGGGTTCGTCGGTGGTCGTCGCGTAATCGCTCCGTGAGCCCTTATATAGCGACCCCGGGTCCGCGGTGCCGACCGTCATGAACGGAAGAACCGCGATGCCGCCGGCGCTCGACGCGACGGTCGACGACCGCTACCGGACCGGGACGACGACGATCGGCCTGGTCGCGAAGGACGGGGTCGTCCTCGCGACGGAACGCCGCGTCACGGCCGGCACGATGATCTCCAACAAGACGGCCCAGAAGCTGATCAAGATCGACCAGAACGTGGGGGTCACGATCGCCGGCTACGTCGGCGACGCGCAGGTCCTCGCGCGCTACCTCCGCGCCGAGGTCTCGCTCTACCGTCTGCGGCGCAGCGCCGCGCTCTCGACCGAGGGGGCGGCGACGCTCCTCGCGAACATCCTCTCCGGGAACCGCTACTACCCCTACCTCGCGTGGATGATCGTCGGGGGGGTCGACACGAAGGGCGGCCACATCTTCTCCGTCGACCCGGCCGGCGGCTGCATCGAGGACCGGTTCGTCTCGGTCGGCTCGGGCTCGCCGTTCGCCTACGGGATCGTCGAGGAAGGCTACTCGCGGGACCTCAGCGCCTCCGACGGCGTCGACCTCGCGCTGCGGGGCCTCACCGCGGCGATGAAGCGCGACAGCGCGAGCGGGGACGGCTACCTCGCCCACGTGATCACGCCGAAGGAATACCGCGAGCTCTCGGAAGACGAAATTAATAAACGCCTGAAGGCGCTCAAGATACCGCTGCCTCCGCCCGCGCCGTAGGCTTCCGGAGGGCGGCTCGCGCCGCCGAACCCTTTCGCGCCCATCGGTTGCACCACGGATGAGTTTCGACTCGCTCCTAGAGCAAACACGGCAGGCCCTGAAAGAGGTCCTGCCCGAGACCGTCGAGGTCACGGACATCGAGCTGGAAGGCCCGCACGTCGTCGTCTACACGAAGCAGCTCGACGCGTTCCTCTCCGGGGGGGACTATCTCCGGCAGGTCGCCCAGCGCCTCCACCGACGCGTCCTCGTCCGCTCCGACCCGGCGACGCTGATCGACCCGAAGGAGGCGGAGAAGGTGATCCGCGAGGTGATCCCGCCGGAGGCGGAGCTCACCCAGCTGTTCTTCGAGCCGGAGACCGGCGAGGTGACGGTCGAGGCGGCGAACCCCGGCGCCGCGATCGGCCGCGGCGGCTCGGTCCTGAACGACCTGAAGCGGAAGATCGGCTGGATCCCGACGGTCGTCCGGACCCCCCCGATCCCGTCCAAGACGGTCGAGGAGGTGCGGATCCACCTGCGCAACTCGTTCGACGACCGGCGCGGCTTCCTCAAGAAGGTCGGCATCCGCATCGCCCGCGACCCCCTCCCCGAGAAGCTCTGGGCGCGCTCGACGGCGCTCGGCGGCTACCGCGAGGTCGGGCGCAGCGCCCACCTGCTCTCGACGCAGAACTCGAAGATCCTCATCGACTGCGGCCTCGACCCCGGCTCGGACCGCACGCCGTTCCTGAGCGCGCCGGAGCTCCTCCCGCTCGACTCGCTGGACGCGGTCGTGATCACGCACGCCCACCTCGACCACTGCGGGCTCGTGCCGGTCCTGCTGAAGTACGGCTACAAGGGGCCGGTCTACTGCACCGCGCCGACGCGCGACCTGATGACCCTGATGCTGCTCGACGCGATCAAGGTCGTCAACCAGGAGGCGCGGCGGGGGCTCTACGACTCCTCGCACGTGCGCGACCTCGTGACGAGGACCGTGCCGCTGCGCTGGGGGGAGACGACCGACATCGCCCCGGACATCCGGCTCACGCTCCACAACGCCGGCCACATCCTCGGCTCGTCGATCTGCCACTTCCACCTCGGCGAGGGGGACCACAACCTCGCCTACTCCGGCGACATCAAGTTCGAGCGGAGCTGGCTGTTCAACCCGGCGACGAACCGCTTCCCCCGCCTGGAGACGCTCGTCCTCGAGTCGACGTACGGTGGGTTCCGGGACGTCCAGCCGAGCCGCCAGCAGGCGACCGACGAGTTCTCGTCGCTCGCGACGACCGTCCTCGCCCGCGGCGGCAAGCTGATCGTGCCGGTCTTCGCGGTCGGGCGCTCGCAGGAGGTGATGCTCGTCCTCGAGGAGCGGATGCGCGCCGGGAAGATCCCGCGCGTGCCGGTCTACCTGGACGGGATGATCTTCGAGGCGACCGCGATCCACACCGCCTACCCCGAGTTCCTGAACAGCCAGCTCCGCACCCAGATCTTCCAGCAGGGCGACAACCCGTTCCTCGCCGACATCTTCCGCCGCGTCGACTCCGGCCAGATGCGCAGCGGGATCCTCGACTCGCGGGAGCCGTGCATCGTCCTCGCGACGTCCGGGATGATGAGCGGCGGGCCGGTGATGGAGTACTTCCGGGCGTGGGCCCCGGACGAGAAGAACGGCCTCCTGTTCGTCGGCTACCAGGCGGAGGGGACGTTCGGCCGTCGGCTGCAGCGCGGCCTCCCGGAGGCGAACTTCCTGGACGGACCGCGGCAGGCGTCGGTCCCCGTGAAGCTCGAGATCGCGACGATCGAGGGGTTCTCGGGGCACTCGGACCGGACGCAGCTGATGAACTTCGTCGCGTCGCTCGACCCGCGGCCCCAGCGGATCCTCCTCAACCACGGGGAGGAGTCGAAGGCCGTCGACCTCTGCTCGAGCCTGCACAAGCGCTTCGGGCTCGAGTCGCGCGTCCCGTACAACCTCGAGGCCGTACGGCTCCTATGAACCGGCGCCTCCGCCTTTGGACGTGCGCTGATATACCCCCGATGGGCCTCCTCGACTCCGAGGCGTCTCCCCGGGGTCGATGAGCGGTCCTGCGCGGCGGGTTCTCGTCCTCGGCCTCGACGGCGGGACGTTCGACCTCCTCGACCCGCTCTTCCGCGCCGGCGAGCTCCCGTTCCTCCGCGGGATCGCCCGCCACGGCGTCCGCGCGCCGCTGCGCTCGGTCTACCCGGCGAAGACGAT
>JASHSA010000194.1 GCA_030037035.1 Thermoplasmata archaeon | reverse complement strand
CGCCGAGCTGGTCGAGCACCAACCCTGACTACGGAACGATCGTCATCTCGGGCGCGAGCACCGGCCTGACGACGGCCCTCTTCGGGCTGTCGATCTCGACGCTGAGCGGCGCGCCGGTGGCGGTCGGAACGGCCGCCCCCGCGACGTGCAAGTGGGTGAAGGCCGGAACGACCTACTCGGCGGCCAACTGCGGAGCCGCGACGGGGAACTGGTACGTCGTGCTGTACTGGGCGGGCAACGGGTCGATCGCGAACGTCTACGTGAACGGCGGCTGGCAGGCGGGAACGCCCACAACGGCGATCGCCGCCGGAGCCGAGACCATGGTCGTCATCGGGACGGAGACCCTGCTCCAGAGCTCGGGAGACACGCTGAACGCGTTCGGGACGGGTTCCTCGAGCGTCAGCGGTACCTCGGGGTCGTTCTAGAGCGGATCATCCTAGGACAGGGCTCGAGCGGCCCAGGTCCAACCCCTTCCTTCCTTTCCCCTTCGTTCTCCCAGGCCCCCAGGCGGGTCCGGCGGCCTCCTCACGGAGTGGCCTGCTCCCTTGCTCGAACGTCGGCCGGCTCCGGGGCCGGCCGTTTTTCCCCTCCGGACCCCGAAGAGTTGGCGTCGGCGCGAGAAGGTCTAAATATGCGGCGCCCGCCTTTCTTCGCCGGGGGAGTTCGGCGACACGGCCGTCTTGATGCTGGCGCGCGCGCACGATGGGAATCTGCCCCGCTCGCGTCGGGTCCGACGTGGCTGGCGGGCGCGGGCCGGTAAGGCTCGCCGAGGGGTTTCCGACGTCGTCGCGACGATCCTGCTGCTCGGACTGACGGTCACGCTCTTCGCGTCAATCTTCGCCTTCGTGACGCGATTCCCCTCGCCGCCGGCCCAGAGCGTAGACCAGTTCCAGGCGAGCCTCGTCACGTCCGATTCGAAGATCACGGAGCTCAAGATCCTCCAGTCCGGCGGGCCCCTGGTGCCCGAGTCGGACCACGTCTACCTGGTCGCCTCGAGGACGGTCACGAACTGGCAGTTCTCGCAGGCGTTGGGCATCCCGGTCTCGTGGGGAACGGGGAACGTGACGACCGGCTGGGGGACCGGGCAGTACTGGACGACGACGTTCAACCCGACGCTCGCCGTGCCGACGAACATCACGATCTACATCGTGTCGCCGGACAACCTGCTGTTCACGACGACCGTCCCCGGCACGACCCCGAACGAGCCGGCGGTCGTCACCGGGGCGTACACCGACCCGACGAACCCCGGCCTCCACAAGGGGTTCCAGATCTTCGCGGACGTCTCGGGGTCGTCGACGAACCTGAAGTTCAACATCAGCTTCGCCGGGATCCCGGGGCTTTCCACCCTGGGGACCCCGTCGATGACCTACAACTCGACGGCCGACGCCTGGTACTACCAGGTGGCGTCCGGCGAGTCGACGACGAACGGCACGTACATCGCGTTCATCCAGGGCACCAACACGGTCACCGACCTCAAGATTTCGGGGTCGGTGTCGATCACGATCGGCGGGAGCTCGGCGAGCGGGGGAGGCTCCGGGAGCTCGAGCGCGTTCTCGGTGACCGTCGGGATGTCGCTCCAGCCGCCGCCCGCGAGCCCCGCGACGACGGCATACTTCTGGGCCTCGGTGACCTACTCCGGCTCGAGCTCGGGCGACGTTAACATCACGTTCTACGTCAATCAGACCTCCAACGACGGCGGGCATTTCGCCGGAAAGGCCCAGACCGCGAAGTTCTACGGGATCGCGACGACCGCGATCAAGGGACCCGGGACGGTCACGATCTACAGCTCGACGGAGTACCCGACCTCCACGCTCGCCTGGTTGTTCCACACGGCCGTGAAGGTCCAGGCGCTCGCCGTCCCCAGCGGCGGCATCACCACGAAGGACGCCGTGGGATCGACCTCCTTCAACACCCAGAAGCCCGTCACGGCCGAGGTCTGCGCCTCCTCGGGGACGACGGAGTGCACGAGCACCTACAACACGACCAGCTGGGTCGCCTACGAGGAGCACACCAACGCCTGCACGACCTCGACGTGCCCGTACCTCGTCGTCCAGATCACGAACGGCTACGCGAGCTCGGTCTACTCGGGGGGCATCAGCGTCACGGGGACCGTCTACGCGAACACGACCGGTCACGACTTCGGCGGCTACACCGTCGCGTCGTTCACGATCGCGGCCGCCAGCACCAGCGGGGAGAGCGCCACCCTGACCGGGATGACGAACAACCGCTTCCTTACGACGGACACGGGGACGTACACCCTCGTCGCGTTCCTGACGGTCACCGCGGGCGGCGTCACGATCGGCTACATCTGCGCGACGATGACGGTCACCGTCGACACGTAAGCTCGCGCGCAGCGCTGGGTCGTCTCGGGCTCAGCCGGACGGCAGGGGAGCGGGCTTCGGGCCGCCGAGGTCGGCGCCGCACTTCCAGCACTTCGCTTCGCCGGCGTAGATCACGGCCCCGCACGCCGGGCAGGCGAGCTCTCCCGGCCCCTGCGCCGCGGCGCCCGCCGCGCCGGCGGCCGCCGGGCCACCGGAGACCGGGGGCGAGGGGCTCTCGGAGGCCGGGACGGTCGTGCCGCCCGACTTTGCCGCCTCGACCGCACGGGCGGCGCGGCGGATCGCCTGCCGGCGGCGGCGCTCCCGGCTCTTGTACCACATGTAGAGCAGCAGGACGAAGTAGAACGGGAGGCCGAGGTAGACGAACTCGTCGACGTAGATCGCCCCGATCAGGGCGCCGTAGACGGTCGCGAAGCCCCCGATGATCGGGCCCTCAATGCCATCGTACGTCGGGTCGCCGACCAGACCGATGTACGACGGGTTCGACGTGTTCGTGGTGTTCTGGATCACGAGCGACATCTGCCAGCTCCAGATGCCGCTCGTGCCGATCAGGTGGTGGAACGGCACGACCGTGCCGTTCGTCGGCGCGGAGGGGAACTTGTACGTCAGGACGTGGAACGGATAGCCGGAGGCGCAGTTCGACGAGCTCGCCGTGGTCGCTCCCGGACAGGTCGAGATGTAGAGCTGGACCTCGTCGTTCGTCCAAATCGTCCCGTTGTACTTCGAGGGGAGGTACTTCGGCTCCAGCGTGACCGACCAGGTGAAGTTGGTCGACGCCGTGCCCTGGAACGGCGTGAGGGTGGCGTCCGTGAGGACCGAGCCGCCGCTGCCGAGCGGCGCCACGGTCGCCGAGCTCGCCGAGGCCGGCGCGACGAGGATCTCCTGCGAGAAGATGATCGTCGCGAGGGGTGCCGCCGCGAGCAGGACGACCAGCGCGGCGATCGCCAGGAACCTCGGTCGCTTCAGGCCGAGCCAGACCGGGAACGCCAGCCCGACGATCATCATGACGGGGATCGCGAGCAGGGTCCCGATGTACGTGAACGCCGCGAACGTCACGGCGACCGCGATCAGGACGAAAGTGACCCGGCCCACCGTCGACTGAAAGAAACCCCTAAAGCCGTGGGCCGGCTCGGCCTGCATGGGACGCGGGGC
>JASHSA010000193.1 GCA_030037035.1 Thermoplasmata archaeon | reverse complement strand
GAGCGTCGTCGGCTGCGACACGATGGCGCTGCAGCACCGCGAGAACGTCACGAGCGTCGGCGCGACGGTCACGAGCGCGAAGCAGGCGTTCGCCCGCGCGCGGCGGGCCCCCGCCGACGTCCAGGTCGCCGAGATCCACGACGCCTACTCGATCTGCCCGCTGGTCGACCTTGAGGACCTCGGCTTCGTCGAGCGCGGCCGCTCGGGACCGGAGTTCGCGAGCGGGCGGTTCGGGATGGGCGGCAAGCCGACGGTCAACACCTCGGGCGGGACGAAGGCGCAGGGACGGCCGTTCGGCGCGGTCGGGGTCGCGCAGGTCGTCGAGCTCGTCCGTCAGCTCCGCGGCGAGGGCAAGGAACGTCAGGTCGCCGGCGCGAGCCTCGGGCTCGCGCACGACCTTGGCGGGACCGGCGCGACGAGCGTCGTCCACCTGCTCGAGAGGACGAACTAGGGGCGGACGATGTCGATCGCACGGTTCTGGCGCGAGACCCCCCGCCGCTACAACCTCGGAGGGAGCCGCTGCACGCAGTGCGGCACGGTCTACTTCCCGCCGAGGGCGGTCTGTCCGAACTGCACCCACCATCGCCAGTCGATCGAGAAGATGGTCCCGTTCCAGCTCTCGGGCTCCGGCGAGGTCTTCTCGTACACGGTCGTCCACGAGGCGGCCGAAGGGTTCGAGATGCAGGTCCCGTACGTCGTCGCGCTCGTGCGGACGGAGGAGGGGCCGATCCTGACCGGCCAGGTCGTCGATGTCGACCCGGCCGAGGTGAGGATCGGCCTCAAGGTCCGCGCGACGTTCCGCAAGCTCCGCGAGGAGGGCCGGGCCGGGGTCATCCATTACGGCTACAAGTTCGCCCCCGCGGAGGAGTCCGCGCCGGTCCGTTCGCCCGGGCCCTCGGCGACGGCGGTCCCCGGGGTCCCGGCCGCGCCGGACCGGGCGTCGACGTGAGCGCGTACGGCCGGGCGGGGAGCGATCCGCCGTCCGGCGACGAGCCGCCCGCCGACGAGGAGTACGCCCGGAGCTACGCCGCCGGCTACGAGGAGGGGGTCCGCAGCGCGCTGCGCGAGCTCCTCGCCCACGCCTCCCGCGGTCGGACGAACCAGGAGCTCCGCGCACTGATCCAGAGCCGCCTCGCGCGGCTTCGGGAGGAGGTCGACCTCAAGCGACGGAGCCTCCTCGCGCCCCCCCGTCCCCGGCCGTTCGGCGAGCTCGTCCGCCCGACGTTCGGGTTCCCGTCCGGCGTCGTGCCGACGTCCGTCGCCCGACCGGTCCCCCCGGTCGCGCCGGGCGCGAGCGTCCTCGTCCGGGAGGCGAGGCCGGAGCGCGCGATCGAGCTGCTGCTCGCCTCCCGCGCGTCGTTCCCGCGGGTCGTGCTCGTCTCGCTGCGGCCCCCCGCGCTCGGCCCCGGCGGGGAGACGATCGTCGTCCCGGTCCGCGGAGGAGGCGAGCTCGGGGGCGAGCGCCTCGACCCGGGCCAGATCAGCGGCCGCCTCCGCGAGCCGATCGGGGCCCCGGGGGGAGCGCTCGTCTACGTCGACGCCCTCGAGTCGTTCGTCACGGAGGCGGGGGCCGAGGTCGCCGTGCGGTTCGCCCGGTGGCTCATCGGCGAGGTCCAGGAGCACGCGAGCGCCCTGATCGTCTCCTACGACCCTCGGGCCCTCGTCCTGACGGACGTCGGCCGGCTCGAGCGCCTCTTCGGCGAGGTCGTCGACCGTTCCAGTCCCGCGCGCGCGCCGCCGCCCTAGGGGGCGTCGCCCGCCGGAGCGGTCGGGGCCGAACGATGGAGATCGCCTACTTCACCGACTCCTATCCGCCGATGCGCGACGGCGTCGCGCATGTCGCGAGCGACCTCGCGCGCACCGTCGCCGCCCAGGGGCACGACGTCCGCGTCTACGCCCCGAGGCCGGGCTCCGGAGGCCGGACGCCCCGGGAGGAGACCGTCGACGGCGTCACCGTGCGCCGCCTCGCCTCCCTGCCGGTGCCGCTCTACGGCCAGTACCGCTGGCCGGTCTTCCCGTTCCGCGTCATCCGGGAGGTGGCGCGGAGCGCGGAGGTCGTCCACCTCCACACCCCCGGGCTCCTCGGCACGAGCGGCTTCCTCGCCGCGCGCCACGCGCGGCGCCCGCTGGTCGGGACGTTCCACACGAACCTCGACGCGATGCGCGGCAGCGTCCCGCGCAAGTTCCTGGTCCCGCTGTTCTTCCGGGTCGCCTGGTGGTGGAACCTCGGCACGTACTATCGCTGCACGGTGACGACCACACCGTCCGAGGCGGCGCGGGAGACGCTGCTGGCGAGCACGCGCAAGCCGTTCCGTCGACCGGTCGAGGTCGTCCCGAACGGGATCGACCTCTCCCGCTTCCGCCCCGGCACCTCGGTGCCGGACTGGAGGGCGCGCTGCGGCCTCGGTCCCTCGACGCTCGTCACGTTCCTCGGCCGGCTGACGGTCGACAAGGGCGTCCTGCGGTTCCTGGACGCGTTCGCCCGCGCGGCGAGGCAGAGCGACCTCGTGGGGATCGTCGCCGGGACCGGCCCGGAGGAGCCGGCGGTGCGGGCGAGGATCGCCTCCGACCCCCGCCTGGCGAGCCGCCTTCGCTACGTCGGTCCGGTCGCCGAGGAGGAGAAGGCGGCGCTGCTCGGCCAGACCGACGTCTTCGTGCTCCCGTCGACGAGCGACACGTCGAGCGTCGCGCTGCTCGAGGCGATGGCGTGCGGGGCGGCGGTCGTCGCGCCGAGCGAGGGGGGCGCCTCCGAGGCGGTCCTCGACCGCCGCACCGGCCGCGTCGCCGACCCGCGGTCGGCCGAGGGGCTCGGCGACGTCCTCGTCGAGCTCGCCGACGAGCCGGCCGAGCGTCGCCGTCTCGGCGCGACCGCCGCCGCCTGGGTCCGCGAGAACCGCTCGCTGGAGGCGATGGCCCGGCGCTTTATCTCCCTCTACGGGTGCGTGCTCGAGGAGCAGGGTCGGCGTGAGCACCGTCTCGTCGGTTGAGCTGCGGGCGGTCGCCAAGGGCCTCGCGGGCGAACGGTTCGACGACCACGCCGCCGGCGGGCTCGCGCGGGCGTACGACGAGTACGTCGGCCGTCGCCGACGCGCGGTCGGGCCGCTCGGCCTCACGATCGACGAGCGGCCGTACCCGAACCTCTACGCCGTCCTCACCGACCCCGAGGCGAAGTTCGCGACGGGCGAGATCCGCTTCGAGGGCCGGGACGCGACGGCGGCCGACTGGGAGTTCCTCCCGCCGTTCGCCCGCATCGTCTTCCACGACGACGGCTCGGCCGACCTCCACCCGGCCGACGGCGCCGCCCCGCGCCGGGCGATCGCGCGGGTCCTCCTGCGGGAGCACTATCTCGTCCGCTCGCGCGCCGAGGACGTGCCGGCCGCCGCCGGGGCGGTCGCGCTGCGCATGCCGAGCCTGGTCGGCTCGCTCCAGCAGGGGATCGCGATCTGCCGCGCCGTCGCGGCCCTGCCGTTCGAGGTCGCGCTGCTGCTCTACCTCGCCGAGGAGCGCGTCCGCTTCGAGATCGACGTCGTGCACACCGAGCTGCTGCGCGACCCCCGCGCCGGCCGCCTCGCCGCCGCGAAGCGCGTGCACCGCCCGTCG
>JASHSA010000192.1 GCA_030037035.1 Thermoplasmata archaeon | reverse complement strand
CCGAACATGATGGGCGACATCATCACCGACCTCGCCGCCGTCCTGCAGGGCGGGATGGGGTTCGCGGCCGGGGCGAACGTCGGCGCCGAGCACGCGATGTTCGAGCCGGTGCACGGCAGCTCGCCCCGGCACGCCGGCAAGAACCAGGTCAACCCGTTCGCCACGTTCTTCGCGCTCGAGCAGATGCTTCGCTGGCTGGCGTCCCGCCATGCGGACCGGCGTCTCGAGGGCCAGGCCGACCGCCTCGAGCGGGCGGTCGCGGCGACCCTCGCTGCCGGGACGGCCCGGACCTACGACCAGGGAGGGACGGCGACCACGAGCGCGGTCGGCGACCGCGTCGCGGCGGCGGTGCGGGGGCTACCGGCATGACCGGGCGCGGCGTGGCGATCGTCGGCGGGGCGTGCACCGACTTCGGCGTCCGTCCCCTGACGTGGGCGGAGCTCGCGCAGGAGGCCGGCGCGGCGCTCTTCTCGGCGGTCCCCGGACTCCGCGCGGAGGACGTCGACTCGCTGTTCGTCGGCGCGGCGATGCCGGAGCGGTTCGCGTTCCAGTCGCACGTCGCGCCGCTCGCCGCCGAGCAGATGGGGCTGCGGCCCCGGCGGCTCCTCCAGCGGACCGAGCTCGCCTGTGCCTCGGGCCAGTCGGCGATCCGCTCGGCGTACGCCGCGATCGCCTCCGGCCTCTCCGACATCGCGGTCGCGGTGGGGGTCGAGAAGATGAACCTCCCCTCGATGGCCGAGGCGAACACGTCGATGGCGTGCGTGATGGACCGCCCGTGGGACGGGCCGGCCGGCGCGACCGCGCCGCCGTTCTTCGCGATGGTCGCCCAGCGGCACATGCTCGAGCACGGGACGACCGCCGAGCAGCTCGCGGCGGTCTCCGAGAAGAACCACCGCCTCGCGAACACGAACCCGCACGCGCAGTTCTTCGCGAAGCGGTTCTCCCGCGAGAAGCTCCTCGGCCTTCCGATCGTCGCGCCGCCCCTGCGCCTCGGCGACTGCTCGTCGATGACGGACGGGGCGGCCGCCGTCGTGCTGGTCGCCGACGAGTTCCTCCGTCGGTTCCCGGGGCCGGTCGCCTGGGTCCGGGGGAGCGGGCAGTACTCCGACTTCCACAATCTCGCCAACGCCGGTTCGCTCACCGACTGGGTCGGCATGAAGCTCGCCGCGCGCGAGGCGCTGCGTCAGGCGAAGGTCGACGTCGGCGAGCTCGACCTCGCCGAGCTCCACGACTGCTTCACGATCTCGGAGATCGTCGAGTACGAGGCGCTCGGGCTCTGTCCGCCCGGGGGCGGGGGCCGCTGGGCGGCCGACGGGAACTCGGAGCTCGGAGGCACGCTTCCGGTCAACCTCCGGGGCGGTCTCCTCGGCTGCGGCCATCCGCTCGGCGCGACCGGCATCGCCCAGGCGGTGGAGGTCTACGAGCAGTTCGCCTCCAGGGTCCCGGCCGCGCGCCAGGTGCGCGACCCCCGCTGGGCGCTCGTCCACAACCTCTCGGGCAGCGCGAACGTCCACTCGCTCATGGTCTACGAGCGGGGGGAGGCGTCGTGAGCGGCGCCCGACCCGCGCGTCCCCGTCCCCGCCTCGAGACGGCCGCCGTCCCCCCGCCGGCCCCGGAGCGGACGGGCGACGCGGGCGCGGTCCCGTTCCTGCTCGATTTCCTCCCTCTCCAGGGCGAGCGCGATACCCGCCTCGCCCGCTTCTACGAGCGGCTGAAGGCGGGCCGCCTCTCGACGACACGGTGTCGACGCGACGGGACGATCGCCTGGCCGCCGAGGACGGCCTGCCCCCGCTGCCACGCCGCGGAGCTCGACTGGGTCGACCTTCCGAGCACCGGCACGCTCTACGCCTTCAGCGCGGTCCTCGGGGGCGCGCCGCTCGGCATGGAGGCGGAGGTGCCGTTCGCGGTCGGGCTGGTCGACCTCGACGGCGTCCCCCTGCGGCTGTTCGGGCGGGTCGTGGGCCGGCCCTGGACCGAGCTCGCCGTCGGGGAGCCGGTCGCGGTCGAGAGCTACTCGACCCCGGACGGCCGCGTCTACTACCGGTTCCGCGCCGGCGCCTCGCGCTAGGGTTCGGGCGGCCCGCTCCCATCGGATCGCGCTGCCGGCGGCCCGCCGGGACGCCGGTTGGGCGCGGCTATTTATACCGCTCCTCGGTCTCGCGCGCCGCCGGCGGAAAGGTCGCCGGTCGCGCATGGACCCCGGGACCTCCGAGTGGTGGAGACGCCACGGCTGGACGATCGGCCTTCTCCTGACGGCGTTCGGCATCGCCATGGCGCTCCGGACGATCTGGCAGTACCCGGTCGTCGCGAAGTGGGGCTGGCTCTACACCTACGCGGGCGGCTCGGACTCGTACTACCACTCGCGGGTGATGACCTACATCATCGAGACCCACACGAACCTGCGGCACGACCCGATGCTCAAGTTCCCGGTCGGCGCGACGAACCCGCGCGAGCCGCTGTTCGACTGGATGAACGCGATCCTCGGGATCGTGTTCGCCCCGTTCTTCGGCGGGAACGCCAACAACGCGGGAGCGTTCTTCCTCGACCTCCAGGCGCCGCTCTGGGCCGCGCTGACCGTCTTCCCGCTCTATCTTGTGGGTCGGGAGGCCGGGGGCCGGAGGACCGGACTGATCGCCGCGATCGTCTATCCGTTCTTCAGCGCGAGCATCGACACGTCGACGTTCGGCTACGCCGACTACCAGTCGTTCTACACGTTCATCCTGCTGGTCGTCATCTACTCGTACCTCCGGACCGTCAAGGCGCTCGGCCACCGGCGTTACGTCGAGAGCTATCGGCAACCCCGACAGCTCGTACCGGCGCTCAAGGCGCTCTGGAACGGCGAACGGACCGCGATGAAATGGGCGGTCTTCACCGGGGTCGCGATGGGGGCGTTCGCGCTCTCCTGGCAGGGGTACACCTACGCGATCGTCGTCGTGATCTTCACGCTGCTGATCGCGATGGTCATCGAGCGGATCCGGCACGTCGACTCGTTCAGCCTGTACGTCGCGACCTGGATCATCGCGTTGATCGGGCTCGGGATGTCGTCGCCGTACTACATCGTCCAGCACCAGCTCCGCGCGTTCCTGGAGCTGCCCGCGATCCTGCTCTTCGGGACGCTCGTCGTCCTGCTGCCGTTCCTGTTCCTGCGCGACGTCCCGTGGGTCTTCTCGATCCCGGCGCTCGTGTCGGTGGTCGTCGTCGGCGTGATCGCCCTGAGGGTCTTCAGCCCGACGCTCTTCACGGCGGCGATCACCGGGGACGGCTACTTCGTCAAGAACCTGATCTACTCGACCGTCGCCGAGGCGCAGGCGCCGTCGTTCGACGCGCTCGTCGTCGGCTACGGGGTCGTGACGTTCTTCCTCGCGTTCGTCGGGCTCGCGCTGTTCGGCTACGCGCTCGTGCACAACCGGTTCAAGCGCTTCCACATCGCGTTCCTCGTCTTCGCGGTCGTCTCGGTCTACCTGCCGATCTCCGCGACGAAGTTCTTCCTCGTCGGCGCGCCCGCGTTCGCGCTCCTCTCCGCCGAGGGGGTCCACCGGATGCTCGACGTCGGGGGCTACCCGAAGCTCCGACGCGCCGTCGCGTCGCTCAGCGACCGCACGGGGAGCCTCGGCGCGTTCCGCCGGTCGTTCAAGGCCCGCCACGTCCTCGTGCTCGCGCTCGTGGTCGGGATCCTCCTGCCGAACATCTGGGTCGCGATCGACGCGGGGATCCCGAGCAACTCGAAGACCGCGGCGGAGATCGCGATCAACAAGACGATCCCCTCCTGGCTGAAGCTCAACGCCTCGGCGCCGGCCTCGAACTACCTCGGCGCCGCGGGCAGCGGCCTCGACACGCCGGACATGTACGACAGCGCCGGCTACACGTGGCTCTCGCATCAGGATACGGGGATCCCCGAGGCGCAACGACCGGCGTTCATCGACTGGTGGGACTACGGCTTCCAGGCGATCGACCAGGGCCAGCACCCGAGCGTCGCCGACAATTTCCAGAACGGCATCGACCCCTCCGGGCAGTTCCTCCTCTCGCAGAACGAGTCGCTCGCGATCGGCGTCCTCGCGACGACGCTGCTCCAGGGCGAGATCGTGAAGACCGGCGCGTCGACCCTGCCGGCGTCGCTCAACGCGATCCTCGCCGACGACCGCGTGAACGTCTCGCAGCTCCACCGGCTGCTGTTCGACGAGAGCGCCGACTACCAGATGGTCGTCAGCCACCCGCACACCTACCTCCCGGTCGACCCGTCGACGCTCACCGACGACAACGCGATGTACCTCGCGACCTCCTACTACCTCGCCGACCATCTCTCGGAGAACGGGGTCGCCCGGGTCTACGACGACCTCGAGGCGTACACCGGCTGGTCGATCCGCTACGCCGCGACCGACAGCCGCTTGTTCCCGTTCAGCGGCGAGGACACCGGGATCTTCTACGCTCCCGCGGAGCTGACCGGCCGGGTCGTCAGCTCCGAAGGGGTCCCGACGAGCTTCTTCGACGTGACGATCCTCGGCTCGGACGGCAACACCTACCCTCTCGGGCCGCTCCCCGAGGGCGTCTCGGCGGTCCGCTACGACATCAACTACACCTCGGCGTTCTACAACTCGATGATCTACCGCATCTACGTCGGCTACAACGGCACCGACGTCGGGCAGTCGAGCGGGATCCCGGGGCTGAGCGGCTCGGCGGAGACCGACACGATCAAGCCGGGCTGGATGCTCCAGCACTTCGAGGTCGAGTACGAGACGGCGTACGTCTGCCCGGGCGTGAAGAACGCGTCGGCGAGCTCGTCGTGCTTCCGCGCCGAGAACCGGCCCGAGGCGAAGCGGATCGCGAACCAGACGGGCGGGACCGACAACCTCACCGCGGAGGACTACTTCTCCGGCGGGGAGTCGATCCTCACCTACTACCCGGGCGTCACCCTGCAGGGCCGGGTCCTCCTCCCGTCCGGTAAGCCGGTCGCCGGGGTCGACGTGACGGTCTACGACGGCTGGGGGATCCCGCACATGGTCAACACGACCAACGCCAAGGGGGAGTTCTCCCTCATCCTCCCGCCGGGGAACGACACGATCAACATCACGACCGGCAAGTTCGCCGACCTGAACGAGTCCGGCACCGACCTCCTCGCGTCGATCCACGAGCCGATCTCCGACGCGCTCGGCTACAGCACGAGCGCGCCGACGCTCGTCCAGACGTTCACGGTCGGCAACGCGAGCGCCTCCGGCCTCGTCTACTGGAACGTCAGCGGCAACGGCACGTACATCGCCTCGACCGACCCGGTCGTGCACGGCGCGGTCGTCACGCTGACCGGGGCGAACGGCCTCGTCCAGGTCAACGCGACGACCGACCCGAGCGGGACGTTCTCGCTGAAGGGCCTCCCTCCGGGCCAGTACAACGTCAGCGTCCAGGTCGGCAACGTCACCTACCCCCAGAAGAAGGTCGAGTCGCTCCCTTCCGGGACGTCCAAGAACCTCACGATCGCGCTCTCCCCCGGCACGATCACCGGCTCGGTGAAGCACGCCGACGGCTCGTCGTTCATCGACGTGCCGGTGACCCTGTACAACGGCACGGGGGTCTACGCCTCGACGACGACGAGTTCGGCCGGGGAGTACTCGTTCCCCAGCGTCCCGCCGGGGAACTACGCGCTCCAGGCGGTCGGCTACGCGCCGACGAGCACGAGCCCCCGGGTGCCGGTCAGCCTGGCGACCGCCGGCGAGACCGCCGACGTCAACCTCACCGTCGAGCCCCGCGGCTCCGTCGTCGTCGGGGTCGACGCCGACGGTAAGCCGATCGCGAACGCCTCCGTCACGTTCCTGCCGCAGGTGACCCTGGGCGTGCGCCCGACCTCGGCGGCCGAGGGGGTCCTCGTCGCGAGCGGCAACACGACCCTCGCCCGCACGGACGCGGACGGCGCCGCCTTCGCGGGGCTGCCGCTCGGCCGGTACACCGTGGAGGTGACCGGCCGCGTCGGCGGGGCGGTCTATACGGGCCTCGGCGTCGTCAACGTCACCGCGCCGGGGTCGACCGCGGAGCTGGGGATCGACGTCACCCCGGCCGCGGCGGTCAACGTCACCTTCGGCGGCGGCGGCGCCTCCAGCTCGAACCGCACCGCGGTCGTCGCCTACGCCGGGAACGGCGCGGAGGTCGTCGCCTGGGTGCCGACCGGCGGGACGTCGGCGACCCTCGAGCTCCCGCTCGGCGACTACACCCTGCTCGGCGTGAGCGGGTCGACGCGGGCCGGTTCGACGTCGAGCGCCGCCCTGGTGACGCTGGCCGTCTCCGGCTCGAGGAACGTCGCCCTCGCGCTCGCCCCGGCCTCGTCGGTCTCGCTCACGGTCGGCGAGCCGGCGACCGGCGGCGCGATGCTCGCCGCCGGGAACGCGTCGGTCGAGCTCGCCAGCCCGGGCGGCCCGTCCCTCTCCGCGGTCGCGAACGCGAACGGGACGGTCGGCTTCGTCGTCCCGACGGCCGTCGGCGCGGGGAGCGGCGGCTACTGCCTCAGCGCGAGCGCCCTCGGGTTCGTGACGAACACGACGTGCGGCCTCACGCCGACCGAGCTCGCGTCGCTCAGCACGCTCGGCCTCTCGGCGAAGCCGGTCAACGTGACGCTCCGCGTCCTCGGGCTCCCGGCGAAGACGCCGGTCCGGGTGAACGTCACCGGCGAGAGCACCGGCACGACGTCGCTGACGATGAAGGGGCCTCCGTCGTTCTCGTTCCAGCTGCCGCCCGGCGTCTACGGCGTCGGCGCCCGTGCGGTGATCGGGAACGGGACGAAGGTCTACCTGCCGTCGTCGGTCCTGTCGACGACGATCCCGATCGGCGCGACGTACTCCAACCTGACGCTCGTGGTCGTGCCGGAGATCAACGCGACCGGCAAGCTCTACGTGCCGTCGCACGTCGGCCTCGCCAACGTCACCGTCAGCCTCGCGTCGCCGGAGCTCAACCTCACGCTCACCGGCAAGAAGTACACGACCCAGTTCCGCGCGACCCCGGCGACGTACACCGCGACCGTCACCGCGAACTTCTCCGGCGTCGAGTTCGTCAACGTGACCCGCGTGACGATCTCCGCCGCCGGCGTGATCTCCCCGAAGCTGCGGCTCTCCGCGGCCGGCATCCCGTTCGAAGCGACCCTCACGCAGGCCGACGGCGACACGCTCGCGGTGAACACGAGCGTGAAGTTCGTCACGGCGAACGGCCTCGTCATCGACCGTACGGCGAAGTCCGGGGTCGTCTCCGGGACGCTGCCGCCCGGGGCGTACCGGGTCTACGCGAACGCCACCGGCTCCACCTCGGGGCCGAACGGCTCCTACGAGGTGACGTACACGACGGCGACCGGCGCTTCCTGCACGCTCGCCTCCAACGTCACGAGGTGCGCGGTCCCGACGACCTCCACGACCGTGGACGTCCCCGTCGGCGGGACGCTCTATGACGCGGCGACGCACGCCCCGGTCGCCGGGACCGTGCGGCTGGTCGGGCCGTACCCCGCGACGACGCTCACCGTCCTCTCGGCGCCGAACGGCAGCTTCTCCGACGTCCTCGCCCCCGGCGCCTACAACGTCTACGCCGTCTCGACCGCGAGCCCGAGGATCGCCGTCCTGACGCACCTGCTCGCGCTCCCGAGCGCGCCGAGCCTGGTCGCCCTCGCGCTGAAGCCGACCTGGACCGCGTCGCTCTCCGTCCAGGTCGCGAACTCGAGCGGCGGGGGCGCGGGGGCGGCGACGGTCTCGGTGCGCAACGCGTTCGGGTCGATGACCGAGTTCACGTCGGTCGCCCCCGGCACGGTCCTCGACGTCGCGCTCCCGATCGGCAACTACACGGTGAAGGCGAGCGCGCCCGGCACGCGCAACGGGGTGAGCGGCACCGCGACCGCCCTCGGGAAGCTCGACCTCGGCACCGGTAACCTGCTTCGCCAGCTCGACCTCGCCGTGCCGGTCGCGGCGACCGTCACCGGCACGGTGAGCGGCCCGGCGACGGCGAACGTCGTCGACGGCGGTCAGACGACCTTCGCGTTCATCGTCAGGAACGACGGCAACGTGCCGGTCACGATCAAGCCGGTCGGCTCGCCGTCGACCTGGACGTTCAACTTCTCGTTCGCCCACGCGACGCTCGCCCCGGGCCAGAACCTCTCGGCCGAGGTCCGTCTGACGGTCCCGGCGGGGACCGGGGTCGACCATCCGTCGATCAGCCTCGCCTTCGACCTGCCGAACGGCACCCAGGCCGGCGTCATCACCCCGACGCCGGTCGTCAACGTCCTCGCGACGTACGGCCTCGTCGGCGGCACCAGCGCGAAGACGCTGCCGAAGGTCGGGAGCGCGCAGGCGATCCTGCCGTTCTACCTCCACAACCGCGGCAACACCAACGAGACGGTCCGACTGACGGTCGTCGACGCGCTCCGTCTGAGCTCGTACGGCTGGACGACCGCCTGGCTCCAGAACAACAAGACGCTCAGCTCCGACACCGTCGACCTGTCGGCCGGCCAGAACGCCTCGCTCGCGCTCAACCTGACGGCCTCCGCCGCGGCGATCGCCCCGGGGACGGTGACCGTCCAGGCGACGGTCGTCAATCCGGGGACGTCGGTCACGACGGACGTCGCCCTCTCCGTCCCGCACCCCTCCCTCGGCACCCTTCCGGGCTCGCTCGGCGTCACCGGGACGCGCGTCCAGGCCGGTCCGTCGCCGTTCCCCTCGTGGCTCGTGCCGGTCGTCGCGTTCGTCCCGACGCTCGCGCTCCTCGCGGCCGTCGTCGTCTATCGGTGGTGGCGGACGCGGAGGTGGACCCGCCGATGAGGCCGCTCGCGCTCGCGGTCGCGCTCGCCGTCGTCGCGGGGGCGCTCCTGATCGCCCCGGCCGTCGCGCCGGCGCGCGCCGCGAGCCCCTTGGCGAGCTCGACGACCGGCTCCGTCCAGGGCAACGTGACGGGCCCCGCGCTCGTCGCGACGTCGACCAACGCGACGTTCTTCCTCAACGCCTCCGGCGGGCCCGCGAGCGTCGGCGGAAGCCTCGTCGGCACGATCACCTGGTCGGCGAAGCTCGCCGGCAACAACCTCACGTCGACGTCGGTCACGCCGGACAACGGGACGATCTCGAGCGCGACGAGCCAGCCGGTCTCGATGGTCGTCACCGTCGGCCCGCACCCGGAGTCCCTCACGCTCAACGTCGAGGTGACGAGCACCGACAACGGCCAGAACGCGACCGGCAACTTCTCGCGGGCGTTCCGCACGGTCGTCCCGTACACCGTCCGGGCGACCCTCCTCGCCGGCGCGCGGTCGAACGTGCTGCCGTTCTCCGTCTCGGTCGGCCTGGACGGGACGATCGTCGGGCACGTGAGCGTCCCCGAGCTCTCGGCGGGGACGACGTACGACCTCATCTACCGCTACCCGAGCCTCGGGCTCTCGGCCGGCTACCACACGTTCACGCTGACGATCACGAACGCCCACGGGCTCGTCTCGTTCTCCAACGGCCGCACCGTCGAGTCGACGACGTTCTACGTCGCACCGGCGCCGACGAACAACACGGTCTGGTACGTCGTCGGCGCGGTCGCGTTCTTCGGCGTGCTCTTTATATATGCGACCCGGGTCGCCGCGCGCCGTCGGGGGACGGCGCGACGCTAGGTCGTTCGACCGGCGACCTCCGGGGAGCAGAACGCGATGCTGGGACTTCGGGCCGACCTCAAGTGCACGTCGTGCGGCCGGGGCCTCCGCGGGGCCGGGGCGACCCAGTTCCTCTGCCCGAACTGCGGCGAGGCGTCGATCGGCCGCTGCGCCCGCTGCCGCGACCAGAGCGTGACGTACCGCTGTCCGAAGTGCGCCTTCGAGGGACCGTAGGGGCTCCCGTGGGGAAGGTCGCCGTCCTGTTCCGCCTGATGCCCCGGGGCGTCGAGACCGACCTCGCGTCGGTCGCCCGGGCCGTCCCGAGCGCCGTCCCCGCGGGGGTCACCGTCCGCGGCAGCCAGGTGCGCGACATCGCCTTCGGCCTCCGGTCGCTCCTCGTGTCGGTCGTCATGGACGACACCGGAGGGGTCCTCGAGTCGACGGAGCACGCCCTCGCGAAGCTCCCGGACGTCGAGTCGGTCGAGGTGATGGAGGAGGGCCTGCTGTAGGCTCCGCCCGACGCCGTTGGACCTCTTCACGCACGTCCTGGTCGCCTACCTGGTCACGTTCGGGATCGTCGGCTTCAAGCCGGGGTACCTCGCCGCGGGGGCGCTCGCCGGGGGGCTGCCGGACGCCGACGCGCTGTTCTTCCCGCTCGCGCGCCGGTTCCCGGTCCTGCGCCACCACGGGATCACGCACTCGGTCTTCGGCGTGAGCGTGGTCGCCGGGGCCGGCGCGCTGCTCGCGCCGCTCCTCGCGCCGGGGAGCCCGCTCGTCTACCTGCTCGTGATGGAGGTCGGCGGCCTCTGCCACATCGCGCAGGACGGCTTCACGCACTTCTCCGTCCCGCCGCTGCTGCCGTTCTCGGACCGGCGGCTCGAGCTCGACGCCGACCGCGCGATCAACTTCGTCACGATGGGGGTCTCGATCGTCTCGTTCTACATCCTCTTGGGGGTGGAGCGCGACCGCCTGCCGTTCGCGATCTACCTGACGACCGTTTACGTGCTGATGGCGTTCTTCGCGGCGTACTTCGCCATCCGCCTCGCCGGCCGGCTCGCGATCGGCCGCAAGCTCCGCGCGCTCGGGGAGTTCGACGTCGTCGCCCCGACGACGAACCCGTTCGCCTGGCTCGTCCTCTCCGAACGGGACGCGAACGGCGTCCATCGGACGACCTGGGGCCGGTACGTCTTCGGCCGGGGCCTGGTCGCGGGACCGTTCACCGCCGAAGGCCTCCTCACGGGCCCGCCGGCCGGCCGCGCGCCGAGCGGAGAGGCCGAGGCGCTCGCCTGGTCGTACCCGCTCGCGCGCTCGGCGAGCGGCGTCCTCGACTCGACGTACCACTTCGGCGAGGCAAAGCCCGAGCCGGGCGGGGGCTGGACGGCGGTCTGGTACTCTCTCGAGTTCACGTTCCTCGGCCGGGCCGCCGGCGTCCGCGTCCGCTTCCCCCCGGACGGCGGGCCGGCGACGGTCCACCGGGCGTTCTACCGGCCGAGCGTCCGGATCGGCTGACCCCGATCGGCGCGCCGACGCGCCTACGGCCCGGGCGGAGCGGCCGCGCCGCCGGACGCCGCGGGGGCCGCCGCACCGTCCCGGCGACGTCGCACCGCCTCGTAGACGGCGGCGAAGTCCTGCTCGGCGAGACCGTCGTCGATCGCCTGCTCCGCGAGACGGCGCGCCTCGCGCGAGAGCCGGACCGGCGCGCCGACCTCCCGGGCGGCCCGCGCGACCAGGCCGAGGTCCTTGTGCGCGAGCGAGAGCTTGAACTGCGCCGGGTACTCGCGGCGGACGAACGCGTCGCGCTTGTTCGCGAGCATCCTCGACTGGCCCCCGCCGGCGAGCAGGAGGTCGACGGCGCGCTCCCGCTCGAGGCCCATCGCCTCCGCCAGCGCGATCGCCTCCGCGTCGAGCATGACGGTGGTGACCGTCACGAGGTTGTTGACGAGCTTCATCGCGGAGCCGAGGCCGACGCCGCCGAGCAGGTCGACGCGGCTCGCGAACTTCTCGAGCAGCGGCTGCGCCCGCGCGAGGTCGGCGGGATCCCCTCCGGCGTAGACCGCCAGCTGGCCCTGCCGGGCCGCCTCCTGGCTTCCGCCGACGGGCGCCTCGAGGTAGTGGAGCCCCTTGGCGCGCAGGCGGTCGCCGATCGCCCGGCTCTCGTCCGGGGCGATCGTGCTGAGGTTCACGACGAGCGCGCCCGCTCGGGCCCCGGCGGCGACCCCGCGTCGGCCGAACACGACCGATCGGACCGCTCGCCCGTCGGAGACCATCACGAAGACGAGCCCGTCGCCGGCCGCCCGCGCCGCCTCGCGCGGGGAGTCGGCCCACGCCGCGCCGGCGGAGAGCAGCGCCGAGGCCTTCGCGCGGTCGCGATTGTGTACGACCAGGCGGTGGCCCGCGCCGAGGAGCCGAGCGGCGATCGGGCCGCCCATCGTCCCGAGGCCGACGAACGCCGCCGGGGAGGGAAGCGGGGTCGCGTCCATGGACCGTCGCACGCCCCCGGCGCTCTTGACGGCTGCCGACGGCCCCCGGCCGCCTCTCCCGGGGCTCGTTCCGCGACCGCTACTTGTACGTCGAGTGGTGGACGGTGCCTTCGTCGTCGACGATCGTGATGCACTCGCCTTCGCACTCGAAGAGGCACGCTTCGCACATGATGCAGTCCGGCCCGTGGATGACGGCGGACTTCTCGGCCCGGAACTGGAACTTGGCGGCGACCGCGGGGTCGTCGACCACGTTCGGCCAGTTCTCCCGGGGCTGCATCTCGAAGACCGTCACCGGGCAAACGTCCCGGCAGTGCGTGCATCCGGTGCACTTCTCATGGGCGACCTCGACCGTTACCATGGGCGATCAACCGTCTCCACTTGGGCGGATTATATTAACTAGGCCGCACGCGGGGCCGAACGCCGGTCGCGCGGGGCGCTCCCGCGTCGCTACGGGATCGACTTCGGGTCGGTCTGCGTCACCCGTCCGCCGTCCTCGAGCCGGTCGAGCCGCTCCATCTCGGTCGACGACAGCTCGAAGTCGTAGAGCTGGGCGTTCTCGCGGATCCGCGGCTCGTGGACCGACTTCGGGAGGACCACGAGGCCGTGCTGGAGGCCCCAGCGCAGCAGGACCTGCGCGGGGCTCTTCCGGTGGGCCGCCGCGATCTCCGCGAAGAGCGGCGTGTCGATCCTCCGGCCGCGGGTGAGCGGCGAGTACGCCTCGACGACGATCCGGTGCCGTGCGGCGTAGGCGAGCAGTTCGGGGTCGTAGACGAACGGGTGGAACTCGACCTGGTCGACCGACGGGAGGGTCTCGGAGTGCGCGCGCAGCTCCTCGAGGTGGCGGATCGCGTAGTTGCTGACGCCGATCGTCCGGACGACCCCGTCCTGCCGCAGCTTCTCGAGACCCCGCCAAGAGGAAAGCCGCTCCTCCGGGGAGCTCGCGCGCGGCCAGTGGATCAGGTACAGGTCGATCGGCCCGAGGCGAAGCTTCTCCGCGCTACGTCGCGCCGCCTGCTGCGAGGCCTCGAAGCCATGGTCGGTGAACCAGAGCTTGGTCGTGACGACGATCTCCTGCCTCGGGACCCCGCTCGCCCGGACCGCCTCGCCGACGTCCTCCTCGTTGCCGTACATCGACGCCGTGTCGACGTGCCGGTAGCCGGCCGCGAGCGCGGCGCGGACGGCGGCCTGGGTCACCCCTCCGGGAGGGGACTGGAAGACGCCAAGGCCGAGCCGAGGAAGCTCGAGGCCCTGGCTCGTCCGCACGCGGGAGTCGAGGCGAAGGGCTCGAGGGTCGCTCATCGCGCCGAGCCGGACCGCGACGGCGCGCTCGAGGGCCGGAAGCGCGAGCCCGCCGGCATGCGCGCGTCGTGGCGCCGGAGCTGGGCCTCGTGCTCCGGGCAGAGCGAGAACCGTCGCCAGGCGCCGTCGCCGCCGGTCGTCGGCGAGGCCGCGGCGAGGAGCTCGACCGGACGAGGATGGTCGTCGCACGGGCCGCCGCTGCCGACCTCGGGCTCGCCAAGGACCGGCCGGAACGCGTAGTCGTACGCCTTCCCCATGTCGCATAGTGGCCTCTGGAAGATCGCGCTCATCGTCGGGCCGGGAGCCTCCCCCCTCCGTCAGATCCGCTCGGCGAGGCGTGCGAACTCGGCGGGCGTCCAACCCTTCAGGGTCGTCGTGCGTGCAAAGCCCTGGGCGCCGAACCGGAGGAGGAGCTCGTTCGCGACCTCGTCGCTCGGAAGCTCGACCGCGACGACGGCGTCGTACGTCCCCATCGTGTGCAGGAAGGCCAGGAGCTTCCCCCCGGCGCTCTCGACCGCGCGACGGAACTGCTCCGTCCGCTGAGGGACGTTCTTCACCGTTCGGACCCCTTCTTCCGTCCAGCTGACGAGCACGGCGTACTGCGGCATCGACTCCCCTGCAACCGCTAGGGCGAGGGTGAGAAAACCCCGTCGTGGGGGGGCCCGCCGGGGCTAAGCCCGTCGCGGGCCACGGCTCGCCGCGGCCGTCGGTCCGCTCGAGGGATTCCGTGAGCGCGCAGAGCTGGGCCGGCCGAGGCGTCCGGCTCGAGTACGAACGCCTCGGCGAGGCCGGCGACCCCGTCACCCTGGTCCACGGGAGCCTCGACGATCGGCGCACCTGGACGACGGTCGCCCCGAAGCTCGCGACGGCGCTCGAGGTGCTCCTCTACGACCGCCGCGAGCACGGGGGTAGCTCCGGTCCGGACCGTGAGCGCCCGGTCGCGGACGATGCCCTCGACCTCGCCGACCTGCTCGAGGGGACCGGCGCGTACCCGACCCACCTCGTCGCGGACGGCTACGGAGGTGCGGTGGCGCTCAAGCTCGCCGTCGAGCGGCCCGAGCTGGTCCGGAGCGTTGTCGTGCATGCCCCCTTGTTCCTCGAACTGCTCCCTCCGGAGGCCCGAGCGGTGCCGCCGGAGACCTGGCTGCGGATACTCCGAGAGCGGCACGAGCCGCCCTCGGTGGACGAGGTCGCTCAGGGGTACCTCGCCGCCTTCGGTTCGCCGCGCGAGCAGTGGTCCGCGTGGACGCCGGCGACCCGGCGTCGCTTCGCGGAGAACGTGCCCGCGCTCGTCCGCGAGCTCCGCGATGCGAGCGCCACGGACGTGCCGGCCGCCGACCTCGCCGAGGTCCCCGTGCCGGTGCTCGTGACGGTCGGAGCGGAGGCCCCGGCGGTGCTCCGGCAGGTCGTCGATCAGCTCTGCCACCGACTGCCGAACGCGAACGCGGTGACGCTCCCGGGGACCGGTCACCTCGTGCAGCTGACCGACCCGGACCTCCTGGTCGGGGTCGTAGGGACGTTCCTGCTCGAGAGGAACGTCCCGTCGACCTAGCGGCCGGGCCCCCCCGCTCGGGAGCCCGGACGCTCGACGCCCGTGCGTCGACGCGCGGCAACGAACGCCCCGCCTCGGGACCCTCAGCGACCGCCCGGGACCCGTTCGAGGCGTTCGCGTGCCGGCCCCGGCCGCCCAGAGGCAGCCTCGATGCCCCCACGGTAGCGGAGCTGGAACAGTGCGACCAGCCCGAGGGAGACGAGCGCCGAACCGATCGCGAAGAGGAACACGGCGCGGCCGCCGGCGAGGGCGAACGCCAGTGCCCCGGCCAACGGCCCGACGCTGTAGAGGCCCGAGTTCACCAGGGCGTAGATCCCCTGGTACTCCGCCTGACGGCCGTCGGGGGCGATCCGCGAGACCCAGACGAGCATCGCCGGCGAGAGCAGGACGAACCCGAGCTGTCCGGTCGCCTGAGCCCCCGGAAGGAAGTACCAACGCGGGGAGACCAGGTAGGCGACCCAGGCGGCGGTCTGGACGACCGTCCCCAGGACGAGGGCGGTCCACTCTCCCCGCCGGTCGACGAGCCGTCCGGCCGGTAGCCCGACCAGCGCGATGACGGCGAGACCCGAGACGCCGACGAGGCTGACGGCGAACGCGTTGCCGCCGAGCGCGACCGTCCAGAGCGCATAGAACGCACCGACGGCCCCGTAGCCGACCGTCCGCACCGACACGGCGGTCGAGAAGAACAGCAGCGTGCCAAGGCGCGGATGCGACGTCGGGGGAGGGGACCGGGCGACCGTGATCTCCGGGACCGCGAGGACGACGAACACCACGACGCAGCCCATCACCGCGGCCGCGAAGTAGAACAGGTAGTCGAACCCGAACCGCGTGACGAGGAGCCCGACCGCGAGGAACCCCGCGATCGAGCCGGCGCCGGCACCGGCGTTCAGGCTGCCGTAGGAGGCGCCTCGCTCTCGGGTGCGGGCGACGTCGGCGATGTAGGCGTTGAGCGAGGGGGATCCGCACCCGAGGATCACGAGTCCGGCGACGAAGACGAGGCCGCAGTCGACCGCGCTCGACAGGAAGGCGACGGCGAGCAGGCACGGCAGGGCCCCGAGCTCGGCGCCGACCAGGAACGGCTTGCGGCGCCCGAGCCGGTCCGACCACCGGCCGGCTCCCGGCCCGACCAGGCTGCTCCCGAGGTAAGCGACCGAGGCGAAGACGAGCGCCGTCTCGACCGACGCGCCCCGGGAGCTCACGAGGAAGAGCGGGAAGAAGACGGCGAGAACGCCGATGCGGTTGCTCGCGAGCAGCTGGTAGATCGCGAGGCTCAGGATCGATCGGTTGACCACAGCTTGGTTCCGCTCCGGCGCTCCACGTTACGCTCGAGGCGACCGGGGCGCGTCCGATCGGACCCCTCGTCTCCTACGCGGAGGGCTCCCGGTCGAGGTCGTCGAGGAGCGGCATCACGCCCCGCCCGAGCCACTGCCCGCCGTCGACCGCGAGCACCTCGCCGGTGATGTACGCCGCGGCCGGGCTGACGAGGAACCGCACGGCGGAAGCGACCTCCTCTGGCGCGCCGAACCGTCCGAGAGGTACGGTCCGGGCGACCGCCTCCCGGATCGACGCGCTCGTCCAGAGCCGGGCGTCGGTGCCGTCGGTCCGAACCGGCCCCGGGGCGACAGCGTTGAGGCGGATGCCGTACGGCGCCCACTCCACGGCGAGCGCCCGCGTGAGGGCGACGACCCCCGCCTTGGCGGCCGCCGAATGGGCGGTGCCGGGCCCGGCCATCCATGCGTACGAGGCGACGATGTTCACGATCGACGAGCTCGGTCGCTCCCGCAGGAGCGGGAAGGCGTACCGCGAGCAGTAGAAGGTGCCGTCCAGGACGATGCCGACGACCGCGCGCCAGCCGTTCGGGGAGAGCGTCTCGCTATGCGCCACGAAGTTTCCGGCAGCGTTATTGACGAGGACGTCGAGGCGGCCGTACTCCTCTCGCACCGATGCGACCAGCCGCTCGACCTGCTCCGGCAGTCGAACGTCCGTCGGGACCTCGAGGACCTGCGCCCCCCGGGACCGTAGGTCGCGAGCGCCCGTCGCAAGGTGCTCGGCCGAGCGGCTGGCGATCGCGAGGTCGTAGCCATCGTCCGCCAGCCCCAGGGCGATCGCCTTGCCGAGGCCGGTTCCCCCTCCGGTGACGAGGGCGACCGGCCTTTCCTGGGGTCGAGCGCGCACCATCGTGCCGGTCCGGCTCGGTGCAGGACTTCGGGGGGGCAAAAGCGAGACCGGGGGCCACGCGTCCGACCGATTCAGTCGGCGGAGGAACCGTCACCGACGGGACGGGGGCCGACCGGCCGCCCGGACGACCGCGCGCTCGATCGCCGTCACGTCGCGCGGAAGGAGGCCTTCGCCGGCAACGCCGTCGACACGGAAGACGCCGCTTCCCGCGCTGAAGACCATGACGGTGGGCACGACCTCGATGTGGAATCGCTCCCACAGCGGGCTCTCCTCCGAGGTCATGTCAGCGACGACGAGCCGCGCCTGGGCTCCCGGCACGAGTCGAGCGAAACCGGGCTCGAACGCGCGGCAGAACGGGCACCAGTCCGCGAGGAACGCGACGGCGACGACCCCCGGCAGCCTCAGACGCTCGCCGTCGAACGCCTCGGGGCCTATCCTCGGCAGCCGGCCCGCGTCGCGTCCTTCGCCCGTCGTACGCCACCGCCTCCGCTAAGGCTTCTCCCGAGACGGACGAGGGTATTTCCCGCCCCCGGGGGGTCATGTTCCCGATCCGGCCCGTGCGGGGCCGGTCGCCTCCTCGGCCGAACGGGGACAAGGCGGTCGGTGTGCGAGGAGTTCACAGGGTGAACTCGATTTGTAGCGGATTCACAGACAAATCGCTTAAATCATCTCGAATCAGCTAGGGGGAGGCAACGACCATGGGCGACTTCTGGATCTTCATGGCGCTGACGGCGGCGATGGGACTCTCCATCTTCCTGTCGATGCCGATCGTCTACAGCCGTCGCGCCCAGGGACGCTGGGCGACGGGGCTGAACGCGGCGGCGATCGGGATCCTCGTCTTCCTGATGGCCGACGTCTTCTCGGACGTCTCTCCCATCCTCTACCCGCACGGCTACGTCGCGAACGCCACCTACTCGGTCGCGTTCGCCTTCGCGTTCGTCGCGGCGTTCCTCGGACTCTACTTCGTCGACAACCTGCCTCGGGGGCGTCCGCGGGACGCCGCGCTCCCCGGCGCCTCCGGCGCTCCGGTCCGCGTCGACACGGGACCCCGGACGACCGCGCTCATCATCGCGTTGGGGATCGGCCTTCAGAACCTCACCGAGGGCCTCGTCTTCGGGGTCAACTGGACCGCCGGCGCGCTCGGCATCCTCGCCGTCGTGTTCCTCGGGTTCTTCCTGCAGAACGTCACCGAAGGCTTCCCGATCGCGTCGCCGTTCCTCGGGAGCTCCGTGAACCGGCGCCTCCCGATGATGGTCGGCCTGTTCCTGGTCGGGGGACTGCCGACCCTCTTGGGCGGGGCGATCGGCTACTACTGGAGCAACAGCTTGTTCCTCGTCGTGTTCGACGCCCTGGCGATCGGGGCGATCGCCTACGTCATCCTGCCGATGCTCCGCGTCGCGTTCCGACCGCTGGAGAGCCGGGAGGCGTCCGTGCGGCGGAACCAGTTGGTCTATCTCGGCGTGATGATCGGCTTCGCCCTCGGCTTCGTGGTGAACGCCGTCTAGGGCGCTCGCCTCGCAGGGGGGCTCGCCCGCCCCCGCCGCCGAACCGCGCCGTGGTCGACCGCCGCCCGAGAGCCGCTATGTAGGACGCCAGGCTCGGCGCCCCCCGGTGGCCGAGCTCGCTCCGTCCCCGATCGTCTCCGTGCAGGTGATGCAGGCGCTGGTCGCCCGCGAACTGGTGAACGGCTTCGGGCTCCCGGAGCGCCAGGCCGCCGCGCTTCTCGGGATCGTGCCGTCGTCCGTCTCCCAGTACCTTTCGGGCAAGCGGCTCGCCCCGACCCTCTCCGCGTACGTCGACAACGAGGCGGCCCGTCGCCTCGCCCGTCAGACGGCGCAGGAGCTGATGGCCGGCGGGGCGGGGCCTCACGCGGTGCTGGAGGGAGCGATCCGCCTCGGCGAGCAGGTCGGGTCTCGGGCGGCCCGTCCCGCCCCGCGCGCTTCGGAGGCGCTGGGCCCCGAGCTTCGGCGCAAGGTCCCGGCATGGCTCCGCAAGCGGATCGCCGGCGAGCAGAACGCGGTCGCGGAGTGCATGCGGCTCGCCCAACGGTCCCGGGACGAGCTCACGAGGGCGCTCTTTCGCCAGATCGCCTCCGACAGTCTGCGGCACGCCGAGATCGTGGCGTCGCTGGCGGCGTACCTCGACCGAGGGGTCGCCTCGAGCGCGCCGACCGGTATCTCTCGGATCGAGGTGGAGCGTCTGATCGCGCGGGAGCACGAGGCGGAGGCGTCGAGCGAGATCGACCTCGGCCCGGAGCTCGGCGGCGTGATGCGGATCCTGTGGGAGAGCATGGAAGCGGACGAGAAGAAGCACGAGCAGATCCTTCAGCTCCTGCTCGGGTCCGGGCTCGCCGAACGCTCTTCGGTCCGAACCCCACCCCGCCGGTCGCGCGCCGCCCGATAGGGACGCCGCCCCGAGCGCCGGCGCCAAGGGGGCCGCGACGAAGACCGGTCCCTGGGGCCGAGAGGGAGCGCCGGGCTGTGGGCGAGGGGGCGGGGCGGCTCTCCGGGATCGCGCGTGCCCTCTCGGCGACGCGGGGTCGCCGCCTCCGTCCGTCGCCCGTCGTTGCCGGAGCCTCGCGGCGAACGCGGCAGGCCTCCTCCGCCCGCTCCGAGCCCCCGCGAGGGAACCCGGCAGTCCCCATTTTGTAGGCAGCGTCGCTGGCCTCTCCGCGACCGCACAGGGGTCATGATACGCGACGGGACGATCGTCTGCGACCAATGCCAGAAGGTGATCTCCAAGATCACTCAGGTACCGGAGGGAGGCTGGCCCCAGATGCACAACCTCTGCTCGGAGTGCTTCGACGCGCTCTGGAAGACCGCCCTCCAGCGCGCGTAGGTCGCGAGCCCGAGCGCATCGAGCGTCGTTCCCGATGGGCCCCGGCGCCGTGCCGTCGCCGGAGCCCGGGGCGTTAGGGCGCGGAACCCCGGCCGATCGGCGGGTCCGGGCCCTCGAACGGCGTGAGGGCGTCGATCGCCTCGTCCTCGAACCAGCTGAGGACAACGAAGTACCACGTGAGGACCACGAGCAGGAGGGTCGACGCTCCGCCGACGGTCGGGGAGACGACGACCGCGCCTCCGGAGAGGGCGCGATGCTCGGCGACCGGCTCGACGTGGAGGACCTCCGTTCCCTGGTCGGTCGTGAGCCTCCAGGCGGGCACGAGGTGGCTCGCATGGCGGAGGCGGAAGCCGGGGCCCGCTCCGACCGTGATCTCGTGGCGGGAGAGGTGGGCGGAGAGGCGCGCCACCGGAGCCTCCTCCCCGGTGACCCGGACGAGGATCGTCGGCTGGAGGAACCCCGCGCGTTTCATCGTCCAGCTCTCGGCGGCGGTCCGAGCCGCCGCGAGGGAGCCTCCGGCACGGGGCCATTCCAGCGTCGCGACCTCCTGCTCGCCGGCGGAGAGCGAGAAGGCGGCGGGGGACTCGCGCGTGCGGATCCAACGGAGGGCGGAGGAGTCGACCGACGCGAACGGGACCAGCACCACGCCCACTCACCTGCGCACGGCTCATAACGGGACGGGTGCGGCGAGCGTCGGACCGGCGTACCGCCTCGGACGCGAGCGGACGCTCGAGGCGGCCGCCACCTAAGACATAAGAGACGGCCGCGATGCCCGGGGCGATGACGCGCGCGGCCGGGTCCCCGTCGCTCCGTGCGGAGTTCGACCGGGAGGCGCCGGGCTACGACCGCACCGCGCGCGCGTCGATGCCGGGCTACAGCGAACTGCACCGGACGCTCGTCCGCGGGATCCCGCTGCTGCCGACGCGCTCGTTCCGCATCCTCGAACTGGGCGTCGGCACCGGGGCCCTGACGTCGGCGGTGCTGGAGACGTTCCCCCACGCCCGGCTCGTCGGGATCGACGTCTCGCCGAAGATGATCGCCGCCGCGCGGCGTCGCCTGCATGCCTACCGCGACCGCGTCGAGCTCCTCGCCGGCCGGCTCGAGGACGCCTGGAAGGAGCGGTACGACGTCGTCCTCTCCGCGCTGGCGATCCATCACCTCGCGGACCGCGAGAAGTGGGGGCTGTTCCGACGGGTCTTCCGCTCGCTCGCCCCGGGCGGCTACTTCGGCGACGGCGACGACCACCTTCCCGAGGACACGCTGTTCGACTCGCGCTTCCAGCAGATCGCCTCCTCGGAGTTCGGTCAGTCTCCCGCGCACGGCTCGTACCGGAGCCCCCAGGTCGTCTGGCACGAGCACGAGCGCTTCGACCACCCGTGCTCGGTCGAGGCCGAGGTCGCCGCCCTGAAGCGTGCTCGCTTCGCCCACGTCGGCGTCCCGTGGCGGTACTTCGGCCAGGCGGTGATCTGGGCGTACCGCTAGGGGTCGGAGCAGCCGTGCTGCGGGAGACGACGTTCTTCGTCGGCGGGGTCGTCGTCGTCGCGCTGGGCGTCCTGCTCGGCGTCGGCCTCTGGTGGTCGGGCGCGGGCGTGGTCTACTGGAGCGCCTGGCTCGCCGCCGGCATCGCGGTCGGCCTGGGAGCGTTCCTCGTCGCCGTCGGGCGGGACGCCCGAGACTACCGGCGGCGGTGGCTGCGCGACGTCGAGCAGGGTCGCGAGCCGCCCCCCGGGGGTCCGCCCCGCTGACCGACCGAGGCGTCTCCTCCGCCGGGAAATGCTTTTCTCCGCAACCCCGCTCGTCGGTCGTGGCCGGGATGGGGTAGCTTGGTTATCCTGGGGGACTGTGGATCCCTCGACCCGGGTTCAAATCGGTGCGGGGTTCCCCGCACCGGGAGACTCTCGGTCCCGGCCCTACCGTGTCCGCGGGCGGAGCCTCGCCCTCGACGCTGACCGCCTACGCCGGGCGCTCAGCCGCTCGAGGACCTTCGGGAGCTCTCCGAGCGTGAAGGCCGCCCACGCCGCGCCCCATTTCTCGAGGTCGACCGGCGCGAGGGTCCAGCCGGGGAGCCGGCTCGCCCGCCCGATCGGCACGATCCCGTCCGCGGAGGTCGCCGCCTCCATGTCGAACCGGGAATCCCCGACCAGGAAGATCGGCGCGCTCCCCGCCCGTCGACGGTACTCCGCGAGATGCTCGCGTTTGGTCCCCTCGCGGGAGCCGAGGACGTCGTCGAACCAGTAGCGCAGGCCCTCGCGCTCGAGCAGAAGGTCGGCCATCTCGGTCTCGCCGCCGGTCGTAACGGCGAGGTTCCAGCCGGCCCCCGCGAGCGTCTTGAGGAGCTTCGGCACCTCGGGGAACGGCTTCGCCTTCGCGTACGCCTCGCTGACCTTGCGCTGGTGGAACGTGCGGGCCGCCGATGCCCGGAGCTCCGGGGGCGCCGACGGGTAGAGCTGGAGGAGCTGGGCCTCGAACGGCATCCCGGTGGTCGCAAGATAGTGGATGCGCGCCTCCTCGGGGGGGGTGCAGAACGCGGTGCGGAGGACGTCCGCCGCGACGTCGCTGATGAGCGCCAGGTCGTCCAGCAGCGTGCCGTCCAGGTCGAACAGGACGAGCCCCCGCTCCACCGGGCGCACGACCGGCGGGGTCCGCGGCGGGAGCGGTGCCATCACCCCCGGGGGCGCCTGGACGACCGCGAGTTCGACCGGGCGGTCGCCGGAACGCTCCTCCCGGGGCCCCACGTCCACGGGGCCGAGGAGGCCCGCCTGCCTTTAACGCCCGCCTTGCTCGTCGCCGAACGCTCCTTCCATGCACCCGAGCCGAGTGATCCGAGGCCGTTCGAGCCACCTCCTCGAGGGTCGGCGGATCCTGCTCGGCATCTCCGGCTCGATCGCCGCGGTCGAGGTGCCGAAGATCGTGCGCGAGCTCCTGCGTCACGGCGCCGAGGTCCGCGCCGTCATGAGCCCCGAGGCGAGCCGGCTGATCACCGCGGAGGCCGTCGAGTTCGCGACCGGCCATCCGCCGGTCGTGCGCCTCACCGGGAACGTCGAGCACGTGACGCTCCTCGGGCCCGGCGAGGGCCAGGCCGACCTCTATCTGGTCGCGCCGGCGACCGCGAACACGATCGCGAAGATCGCGCACGGCATCGACGACACCCCGGTCACCTCCTGCGCGTCGGTCGCCCTTGGCGGACACGTCCCGATCCTCCTGGTTCCGGCGATGCATTCGTTCCTCGGGGAGAACCCCGCCGTCAAGGAGAGCCTCGAGAGGCTGAGGGGCTGGGGCGTCGAGGTGCTCTTCGGGCCGGCCGTCGAGGGGGAGGCGAAGATCGCCTCGCCGGAGGAGGTCGCGGCGGCCGTCCTGCACCGCCTCGCTCGAGGGCCTTGGGCCGGCCGACGGGTCGTCGTGATCGGAGGCTCGTCGCGGGAACCGATCGACGCCGTCCGCTCGATCGCCAACGAGAGCTCGGGGGGGACCGCGCTCGCCCTTGCGAACCAGGCATACTACCGGGGTGCGGACGTCGAGCTCTGGCTCGGGGCCTCGACCTCCCCGCCGCCGTCGTGGCTTGCGCTCCACCGCTGGCGCACCGTCAACGACCTGCTTACGCTCGCGAACGACCTCGCCGAGCGCCTCCGTTCGGCGGCGGCCGTGCTCGTCCCGGCGGCGCTCTCCGACTACACGCTCCGCCCGACCGCCGGGAAGATCCGCTCCCGGGAGCGTCCGGAGCTGACGCTGACGCTCTCCCCGGCGCCGAAGGTCCTCCCCGAGCTCCGGCGCCTCGCGCCCCGGCCGACGCGGCTGGTCGCGTTCAAGCTCCTCGCCGGGGAGGGTCGGGCGGCGCTCGACCGCGCCGCGCGGGAGCTCCGCCGAGAGAGCGGAGCGGACTGGGTGATCGCGAACGACGTCGGGGTCGTTGGCGCTGCCGAGACGAGCGTCCGGGTCGTCTCGGGCGAGCGGAGCGTCCGGGGCATGACGGGCTCGAAGACGGAGGTCGCCGGCGCGCTGCTCGACGAACTCGGGAAGCAGTTGCCGACCGGCTCCGGCAGGGCGCCGCCAACCGCCGAAAGGCGGCCCGCTCGGGCGCGCTGACCCGCGGGCCGTAGCGAGCCCCGGGCGCAGGTCCCCCGCGCGCCTCCGCCGAAGCGGCTCGCAGGAGCGCGGTCGCCTTCGCTCGCGCTCCAAGCCCCTCGGGGAGCGCGGGGTTCCTGAACGCGACGCGGCGCTGAGGTCAGAGGACCGGCTCCCTGGCGAGAGGCCGCCGCGCCCCCGCCGGCCGTCGCCGCCCTTATGAGAGGGACCCGGCTCCGCGCCGCCGATCGATCATGGTCAAGCTGACGGAGGGCCGCGGCAAGGAACTGTTCCGAAAGTACGGCGTTCCGGTACCGTCCGGAACGGTGGTCTCGACGGCCCCCGACGCCGAGCAGGCGGTCCGCTCCGGCAAGGTGCCGCTGCCCTGCGTGGTCAAGGCCCAGGTCCTCGCCGGCGGCCGCGGGAAGGGCGGAGCGGTCCGGTTCGCGACGACCCCGGAGGAGGCGCGCGCTGCCGCCGCGGCGATCCTCGGCGCGACGTTCCAGGGCGAGACCGTCCGCGAGGTCCTACTCGAGGAGAAGGCGACGATCGTCCGGGAGCTGTACGTCTCGTTCGCGCTCGACCGGGGGGCCCGGCTCCCGGTGCTGATGGTCAGCGCCCGGGGGGGTGTCGAGGTCGAGTCGGTCGGCGACGTCGACATCGACCGACAGCCGGTCGAGCCGTTCCCCGGGCTCGCCGCCTTCCAGCGGCGCCGGGCGGC
The DNA here is from genome assembly GCA_030037035.1 of Thermoplasmata archaeon. GTDB lineage: Archaea > Thermoplasmatota > Thermoplasmata > Lutacidiplasmatales > UBA184 > Lutacidiplasma. Next base: position 2,179 of record JASHSA010000192.1, on the reverse strand, counting down.
CCGCGTGCTCGGTCTCTCGGGAGCGCTCGGCGCCGACCTCGACCGGCTGCTCGGGAACCTCTATCGGCTCTTCGACCGCGAGGACGCCGAGCTCGTCGAGGTCAACCCGCTCGCCGTGGTCGGCGAGCACCTGCTCGCGCTGGACGCGAAGGTGATCATCGAGGACGACGCGTCGTTCCGGCATCCGGAGTACGCGGCGATCCACGACGACCGTACCGAGCTCGAGGAGATCGCCCGCGAGAAGGAGATCGCCTTCGTCCAGCTGGACGGGAACATCGGCGTGATCGCGAACGGGGCCGGACTCACGATGGCGACGCTGGACGTCCTGAAGGAGTTCGGCGGGGCACCGGGGGTCTTCCTCGACCTCGGGGGGACGGACGACCCGCAGAAGGTCACCGAGGCGTTCCTGCTGATGGCGAAGGCGAAGCCGCACGCGGTGTTCCTGAACATCTTCGGGGGGGTCACCCGCTGCGACACGGTGGCGAAGGGCCTGGTCGCCGCCCTCGGGACCGTCCCGGCCTCCGAGCGGTTCCCGCTGGTCGCGCGGATCCGCGGCAACAACGAGGCCGAGGGGATCGCGATCCTGCGCGCCGCCGGCGTGGCGAGCGTGCCGGACCTGAGGGAGTCGGCCCAGCTGGTCGTCGCGGCCGCGAAGGGGGCCGCATGACGGTCCTGGTCGACGCCGACACGAAGGTCGTCGTCCAGGGGATCACGGGCCACCAGGGGACGGTCCACGCCCGCGGGATGCGGGAGTTCGGCACGAAGGTCGTCGCCGGGGTCACCCCGGGGAAGGGCGGAGGGAACGTCGACGGGGTGCCGGTGTTCGACGCCGTGCGCGACGCCGTGGCGGCGACCGGCGCGAACGCGGCGTGCCTGTTCGTGCCCGCCCCGTACGCGAAGGACGGGCTCCTCGAGGCGGTCGACGCCGGCGTGAAGCTCTGCGTCCTCGTCACGGAGCACATCCCGTTCCACGACATGCTCGTGATGTACCACTACGCCCGGTCGAAGGGGGTCCGGATCATCGGGCCGAACTGCCCGGGGGTCGCCTCCCCGGGGAAGGCGAAGGTCGGGATCATCCCGAACGTCGTCTTCCGCCCCGGCCGCGTCGGCGTGGTCTCGCGGAGCGGCACGCTGACCTACGAGATCGTCAACGGAATCAAGGAGCACGGGCTCGGCCAGTCGACGTGCATCGGCCTCGGCGGCGACCCGGTCGTCGGGACGTCGTTCGTCGACGCGCTGCCGCTCTTCGAGCGCGACCCGGAGACCGACCTGCTCGTCCTCGTCGGGGAGATCGGGGGGACGGCCGAGGAGGAGGCGGCGGAGATGATCCGGACGCAGTTCTCGAAGCCGGTCGTCGCCTACATCGCCGGCCGCAGCGCCCCGCCGGGCAAGCGGATGGGCCACGCTGGCGCGATCATCTCCCGCGGGCGGGGGACCGCCGCCTCGAAGGTCGAGGCGCTGGAGCGCGCCGGCGCGCGCGTCGCGCGGTTCCCCTACGAGGTCAGCGAGATCGTCGCCGAGCTCGCCGCGAAGGCCGGTCGCCGATGAGCGGCGCCCCGGACGTCGCGGCGGAGGACGTCTGCGTCGTCCCCGGCTGCGGCGGGCCCGCGGTCCGCCACCTCGCGCTCGCGGAGGCCCGCCGGGCGTTCGACGACCTCCCCGAGAAGGGACGTCGCGCGCCGCTCTGCCGGGAGCACTACCGCGCGTGGAAGAAGGCGACGCGGGAGCACCGGGCCCTCGAGCGCCTCGGGCGCTGACGCCGCGCCTCCCGTTCGGCAGGCGTCGTCCCCGTGCCGACTACTGCTTGCGCATCTTCTGGGCCCGCATGCGGCGACGCATCCGCTTCTTGCGCCACTTCCAGCGCATGTGGCCGCGCTTCTTCCAGACCCGGGACGAGCGTTTCATTCCACCCTTGGCCGATGGTGCGGCGCTACGGCCGTCGCTTAATAAGGCTGCCCCGGCGGGCGCACCGTCCTGCAGGTCGTTTATCAGGCCCCCCGCGCTCGCTCCGGCATGCTGACCGCCTCGGACCTCGAGGTGAACGTTCTCGCGTTCCGGCAGCGCTCCTTCCAGTTCGAGAGGCTCGCCGACCTCGCGGACGGCCCGTGGGCCGTCTTCTCCCGGACCGAGACGGAGAACGAGCGCCAGCTCCGCCCCCGCCTCGTCCGGCTCACCGTCG
>JASHSA010000191.1 GCA_030037035.1 Thermoplasmata archaeon | reverse complement strand
GCGCGCGAGCTCGCGCACGTTCGTTTCGACGCCCCCGGGGGCGTCGAACCGGAGCGTGACGTGAACGACCTTCATCCGCCGAGGACCTCCCGATAGACGCGGTCGAGCGACGCCGCGACGGCCTCCCATCGGTACCGCGGCACGACGTCGGTCCGTCCGGCGTCGCCGAGCCGACGGCGCAGCTCGGGGTCGCTCCAAAGGCGCTCCAACGCCTCGGCCAGCGCGGAGGGCTCGTTCGGGGGAACGAGCAGGCCCGTGCGGCCGTCGTCGACGATCTCCGGGATCCCCCCGACCCGCGACGCGACGACCGGCGTTCCCTGCGCCATCGCCTCGAGCAGGACGAGCCCGAACGCCTCGTACTCGCTGGGGAGGACGACCGCGCGCGCCTCGCGATAGGCGGAGGCGAGGAGCGCCTCGTCGGCGACGTGGCCGACCTGCCGGGCGCGGGTTCCGAGGCCGAGCTCCTCGATGCGGGCGGCGACCCTCGTCCCCATCCCACCGTCCTCCCCGACGATCACGAGCCGCGCCTCCGGGTGGCTCCGCCCGAGGCGGGCGAACGCGTCGACCAGGTCGAGGAGCCCCTTGTTCGACGCCCGGCGACCGACGAACAGGAGGAACGGCCCTTCGATCGAGAACTGCTTGGAGAACGCGTCGGCCGGCTCGGCCGGCGCGGCGCGCGGAGCGTAGCCGGGCGGGACGATCGTCATCGGAGGCAGATCGAGGCCGAGGGCGCGGACGAGCCGCTCCTCCTCGCGGGTCTGGACGACCAGGCGCGACGCCTCGCGGAGCGTAGGGCCCGCGAGGAGACGGTCGTAGAACCCCCGGAGGCGACGGCGCCACCAGCCTCCCTCGATCGACCACGGCGGGTGGTAATGGGCCGTGACGACGAACGGCGTGCCGTGCCGTCGCCGCCGGCGGGCGGCGACGGTGACCTGGTGGGTCCCGTACGTGTGGGCGTGCACGACCTCCGGCCGGAAGCGCTCGAGCGCGCCGGGGAGGCCGCGGAAGAACGTGTAGTGGGCGGCGCCGGGGAGCGACCAGACCGGCAGGCGGTGGACGGTGCCGAACGCCGTGCGCTCCTCCCTCGGGACCTCCGGCGCGAGCCGCCGCCAGGGGTACTCCCGGTAGAGCTCGCTCGTGAAGACGTCGACGTTCTCCCCGAGCGGCGCGAGGTGCGCCGCCAGCTCGGCGACGTGGCGCTCGACCCCTCCGGGGCCGGGGGGATAGCGCGTCGCGAGCTGGGCGACCCTCACGCGGGGCGGGACCGCCGCCGCTTACTTGATGGGGAGGGACGGCGCCGCCCGGTCCCCGCCGGGCCTACGAGAGCGAGCGCATCGTCGCGAGCCGCTGGGCGTACTTCTTGTAGACCTCGGTGGCGCGCGCGACCGCCTCGGTCTTGACGTACTCGTTCGCCTGGTGGGAGAGCTCCTCCTCGCCGGCGCCGAAGATGACGACCCGGGGGTTCACCTGGGCGTAGTGGACCGCCTCGGAGGCGTGGACGAGGACGGTCGTCTCCGCCTGCGCGACCTCCTGGAGGACGCGGACGTGGTCGGCGGCCGGGTTGATCTGGACCGCCGGCATCGTCACGATCCGCCGCAGCGTGAACGGCGTCTTGATCCGGCGCAGGTGCTCCTCGATCTCGTGGTAGAGCTGCTCGGGGGTGTACGGCGGGGGGAAGCGGATGTCGACCTCGGCGGTGCACTTGCTCGGGACGACGTTGATCCTCGTGCCGCCGTTGAACGTCCCGATGTTGAGCGTGACCGTCCCGAGCTCCGGGTGGGCGATGCGGCTCTTGAACGACTCGAGGCCGCGGAGGATCCGCATCATCTTCGTGATCGCGTTCTCCCCGAGGTGCGGCATCGCGCCGTGCGCCGCCTTGCCCCGCGTCTCGATCGCGAGGTCGAGGACGCCCTTCTCGGCGTAGGCGACGCGCAGGCCGGTCGGCTCGCCGACGACGACCGCCTTCGCGCGGCGGAGCGGGAGCGTTTTCGCGAGCGCGACGGCGCCCTGCATCGCCGTCTCCTCGTCGGTCGTGAACGCGAGGACGACCGGGATCTTGCGCGCGACGAGGTCCTGCGCCGCCTCGAGCATCGCGACGACCGTCCCCTTCATGTCCGCCGCCCCGCGGCCGTACATCCGGCCGGAGGCGAGCTGGCTCTGCGAGAAGCTCCAGTAGTCGCCGATCGGCGGCGTGTCGAGGTGGCCGGAGAGCACGACCCCGGCCTGGCCGGACTCGGCGAGGAGCGCCGGCGCCTGGGAGTCGCCGAAGAGCGTGTTGCGCATCCTCAGTTGGTCGGTGAACGACTGGACGTAATCGAGGATCTCCTGCTTGTCGGAGAACGGGTCGCTCGGGATCTTCACCAGCTCCGCGAGCATGTCCACCATCTGGCGCTTCATCGGAATCTTCCAGCGGCCCTACGACGGCGGACCCTTCGGATACGTACGGAGGACCCGCAGGGAATCCCGCGCCTTAACTCTTTATACGGGACCGGCGAGGCCGGGCGCCCGCGCGGGGGGCCGTTCCGAGGGGCTCCGGGCCCGGTCGCCGACCCGGCAAAAGGAGGATAAGCCGGCCTTCGCTCGAAGGCGTCGATGCCCCCCGGGGAGAGCCGAGAGCCGCACGACGTGCGGATCGTCGAGACGCGCGACGAGTCGCTCAAGGGGGCGATGATGGTCGTCGGCTTCCCGACGCACGGTCTCGTCGGCTCGGTCGCCGCGTCGTACCTCGTCCACGCCCTCGACATGACGCTGGTGGCGTACATGACGAGCGAGCAGTTCCCGCCGACGGTGATCATGGAGGAGGGCGTCGTCAACGCCCCGGTGCGCCTCTACGCCAGCAAGCTCGTCTGCGGCGTCGACCGTTCCTGCGACCAGCTGGTCGTCGTGATCGCCGACATCCAGCCGCCGGTGGAGATGCTCAACTCGCTCGGGCGCGTCCTGCTCGACTGGGCGGAGTCGAAGGGGGTCCAGCTCGTCATCGCGATCGAGGGCCAGCCGATCGACAACGAGATCCACGGCGACGCGCGGGTCGTCGCGATGGCGAACCGCGCCGCCGCGCCGCTCCTGGAGCGCTACACGTTCCAGGCGGCGAACGGGGTCGTCACCGGGCTCGCCGGCGGGATCATGCTCGGCGCGATCGGGCGCGTCACGCCGGTCCTCTGCCTGGTCGCCCAGGCGCACAAGGACTACCCGGACGCGCGGGCGGCGGCGAAAGTGATCGAGACCGTCAACCCGCTCGTCCCGCTGCTCGTGCTCGACACGAAACCGCTGCGGGAGAAGGCGCGGCAGATCGAGGCGGAGGTCCGCAAGACCCTCCAGCAGACGCGCGAGTCGGTCTCGAAGATGCGCCAGGCGGAGAGCGAGGGGCCGGGTGAGATGTATCGCTGAGCCGGCGACGGCGCCCCTACCGGGGACGCAGACGCCGCCCGAGGCCCCGCGGACGCTCCGCGGGTTCCTCCCGAGCGACGTCCCGACGATCTCCGAGATCGTCGCGGAGGCGCTGCACGAGCACTACGACCCGTCGCTCTACGCCTCGCTCGGCGCCGCCTGGCCGGAGGGGTTCCTGGTCGCCGTCGACGAGCAGGACCGGCCGGTCGGCTTCCTCCTCGGCGTGAGCCAGGTCCCCGGCGAGTCGCGGGTGCTGATGTTCGCCGTCGAGCGGAACGCCCGGGGGACCGGGGTCGGCCGCCGGTTGATGGACGTCTTCCTGGAGCGCTCGCGGGTCCGGGGGTTCCGCCGCGCGACCCTCGAGGTCCGCGTCTCCAACGTCGCCGCGATCCGCTTCTACACGCGCTACCGCTACTCGGTGATCGACCTGCTGCGCAACTACTACTCGGACGGGGAGAACGGCTACCACATGGCGCTCGACCTCGAGCTCCCGCGGCCGTAGGCGCTAAGTCCTCCGCCGGTTCGGCTCGCCCGCGATGCCCCCGTCGTGGCCGACCGCGGCCGAGCTGATGACCCCGCGCCCGGTGACGCTCCCGGTCGACGCGCCGGTCTCGACCGCGCTCGGCCTGATGCGGTCGAAGAAGTTCCACGAGGTCCCGGTCCTGCGCGGCTCGCGCCTGGTCGGGCTCGTCACGTTCGAGGCGATCGCCCGGCGGGTCACCCGACCGCTGTCGACCAAGGTCGAGCACCTCCTGATCCTCCCGCCGCTGCTCTCGCCGACGACGCCGTACCCCGAGGTCGCCGAGGAGCTCCTCTCGAGCGGCCTTCGGGCCGCCCCGGTCGTCGGGGCGAGGGGCGAGCTCGTCGGGCTCGTCAGCCGGAGCGACCTCGTCCGGGCGCTGCCGGGGCTCGGCCCGCTCGTCCGCGCGGACCGGACGCGCGTCGACGAGCTCGCGAGCCCGGCGTCGACCGTCGTGCGGGAGAACGACCTCTGCCGCAACCTCGTCGGGCAGATCCGGCTCCTCGAGGAGCACCCGCTGCCGGTCGTCGACCGCAAGGGTCGGCTGGTCGGGGCCGTCGGCGTCGCCGACCTCGGGGCCGTCCTCTGGCGTCCGGTGCAGGGCGGCAAGCGCGACCCGCGCTCGGCGCACACGGCGCTCGACGTCGAGGTCAGCTCGATCATGCGCGCGCCCCCGGTGACCGTCCCCGCCGGGACCGACGTCGCCTCCGCCGCGCGCCGGATGGCGCGGGAGAACGTCTCGAGCGTCTTCGTGGTCGAGAACGAGCGGCCGGTCCGCGTCCTGAGCCAGTCGAACCTCCTCGGGCTCGTCGTCGCCCGGGGTCGGCCGTCCCGCGGGCCGGCCCGCCTCGAGGACGTCTACGTCGAGATCACCGGCCTCCGCGGCTCGGCCGACCCGGCGCTGTTCGCGGACATCGACCAGGTCGTCTCGCGGGGCCTCAAGCGGATCACCCGCTCGGCCCGGCCGCGGCTGCTCTCGCTCCACTTCGCCCCGCACGCGACGCACCGGACCAGCGACGTCACGGTCGAGGCGCGCCTGCACACCGACGCGTCGATCTTCTACGCCTCCCACACCGGCTGGAACCTCCTCGCCGGCGTCGCCGGGCTCCTCGAGGAGCTCGAGTCGCAGACGCGCCGCGCCTCCGAGCACCGCCGCCGGGGCCCGGCCGCCCGCCGGGCGGTCGAGGCCGAGGAGGAGCCCCTGGACGACCCCGTGCTCGAGCAGAGGATCCGCGCCGTCTCGGACCCGGACGCCTAGGAGCGACCGTGATCCCCGGCGGCCCGAAGAACCCCCGCCAGCTCGAGCTGATGATGCGCCGGCTCGGGATGTCGACCGAGTCGGTCCCGGGGGTCGAGGAGGTCGTCCTCCGCACGCGCCAGCAGGAGTACGTCTTCCGGGCCCCCGAGGTGACGATCCTGACGGTCCAGGGGACGCGGACGTACCAGGTCGTCGGCACCCCCGAGGTCCGGCCCCGGTCGGCCGCTCCGGCGTCGTCGGCGGGCGCCGCCGCGGCGCCGGCGGCGCCGGCCGGACCTCCGGAGGAGGACGTCCAGCTCGTCATGGAGCAGGCGAACGTCTCGCGCGAGGAGGCGATCGAGGCGCTCGCCGCGACGCACGGCGCCCCGGCCGAGGCGATCCTTCGGATCCTGACCCAAGGCGAGCGGTGACGGCCGCTCCGGCGGGACCGGTCGCGCAGGAGTGTGTCGAGGGCTATCTCTACCGTCGGCCCCCGCTCGAGCTGCTCGTCCTGCGTCGACCGCCGTCCCGGGGGTCGATCTGGGTCCCCGTCAGCGGCAAGGTCGACCCGACCGACCGTGACCTCGAGGCGGCGCTGCGCCGCGAACTGACGGAGGAGACCGGCCTGCGCCGTCCCGCCGAGCTCTGGGACCTCGACTGGCACGTCCCGTTCGAGGGGCCGGACGGGGCGACGTGGCGCCTGCACGCCTACGCCGTCGAGGTCGAGGCGGGGTTCGTCCCGCGTCTGAGCGGCGAGCACGACGCGTACGCCTGGCTGGCCCCCGACGAGGCGGAGCGCCGGCTGCACTATCCGGACAACCAGGAGGCGGTCCGGCGCCTGCTGGTTCGCCTGTCGGACGGCACGCCGTCACCTCGGCGAAACGTTTAGCGGCGAGGCCGGCTCCTCCGGGTTCCGATGGAGGCGGAACCGACTCGGGAGGCCGTACGCTCGCAGGACCGGGTCTTCCCCGTCGTCGGGGAGGAGCTCTTCGCGGCGCTCCGCGACGCCCGGCCCTCGCGCATCGTCCTCCAGGTCCCCGCGGGCCTCGTCCGGAACGCCGGCGAGCTCGCCGCCCAGCTCCGGGAGCACGTCGGAGCGCCGGTCGTCGTGGCGAGCCGGCCGTGCTTCGGGGCGTGCGACCTACCGTCGCGCGACGAGGCGCCCCGGGCGGAGGTCGCGGTCGCGCTCGGCCACGCGCCGATCCCGAACGTCCGCAGCGTCCGCCCGACGTACTTCGTCGAGATGCGCACGGGCGACGGCGACCCCGAGGCGCTCGCGCGCCGGCTCGACGACGCCGGCGTGCCGCACCGCCTCGGTCTGGTCGCCTCCGTCCAGCACCTCGGGCTCCTTCCGCCGCTCGCCGGGGCGCTCGACCGAAGGGGGTACGCGACCCACGTCGGACGGGGGGACCACCGGCTCGCCTACGCCGGCCAGGCGCTCGGCTGCAACTACACGGGCGCCGAGGAGGTGGCGGCCTCGGTCGACGCGTTCCTGTTCGTCGGCACCGGGCGGTTCCACCCGCTCGGGCTCGCCCTCGCCGTCGACCGGCCGGTCTGGTCGATCGACCCCCTCCGGGGCGAGCTGGAGCCGCCGATCGACCGGGCAACGCTGGTCGCCCGTCGCCAGCTCCTCATCGCGTCGGTCCGGGGGGCGCGGCGCTGGGGGATCGTCGTCTCGACGTTCGCCGGCCAGAACCGCTCGCCGACCGCCCTCGCGCTGCAGGCGCGCGCCCGCGCCCACGGAGCGGACGCCGAGATCCTCCTCGCCGAGCGGGTCGATCCGGCGGACCTGCTCGGCCGGGACGTCGACGCGTACGTCTGCACCGCCTGCCCACGGATCGCGCTGGACGACAGCGCGAACTACCCGAGGCCGGTGCTGACCGTCCCGGAGTTCCTGATGGCGCTCGGCGAGCTGCCCCTCGAACCGTACCGGTTCGACACGTATCACTGAGGCCGCGCGTCCGCCGCGCGACGCTCGACCGCGGCACGGGCTTCGGCGAGGAACCTCCCGTGGAGGCGGGGGTCCCCGGCGAGCTCGGGGTGGAACGTCAGTCCCCAGACGCTCCCCTGGCGGACCCCGACGACCTCGTCCCCCCGACGGGCGAGGACGGTCGCCTCCCGCCCGACCTCGAGGATGCGGGGGGCCCGGATGAAGACGCCCGGGAACGGCTCGCCGGGCAGGCCGTCGACGTCCACCGCTCCCTCGAACGACTCGCGCTGCGAGCCGTAGTCGTTCCTGCGCACGGTCACGTCGAGCGTGCCGAACGTCGGCGGGTTCGGCCCGCTCGGGCTCGGCGTGAGCCGTCGGGCCAGGAGGATCAGCCCCGCGCACGTCGCCAGCACGGGGAGGCCGTCCGCCAGCCGGCGCGCGAGCGGCTTCCAGAGGCCGCTCTCGGAGAGGAGGCGGGCGATCGTCGTCGACTCGCCCCCGGGAAGGAAGAGGGCGTCGACCTCCGCGAGGTCGGTCGGCGTCCTCACCGCGCGGGGCGTGCCCGCGCCGGCGAGCCGACCGGTCGCGGCAAGGTGCTCCGGGACGTCGCCCTGGAGCGCGAGGACGCCGGCCCTCATCCGTGCGGCCGCCGCAGCTCCTCGATGATCTCCTTCGCCCGGTCGAAGCGGATCGTGTGCTCGGCGATCATCCGCTCGACGACCCGGTCGACCTCGTCCGGCCGGGCCCCGGCGTTCGCGGCGAAGTTCCGCGCCGCGAGCTCCATGTGGCCGCGCTGGATCCCCTCGGTCGCGAGCGCGCGCAGCGCCGCGAAGTTCTGGGCGAGCCCGACCGCGGCGAGCAGCTCGCCGAGCTCGCCGGAGCTCTTCACGCCCAGGACCTTCACGAGCGTCTTCGCCGTCGGGTGGACCGCGGTCGCCCCGCCGATCAGGCCGACGGCGACCGGCAGCTCGATCGTGCCGACGAGGTCGCCGTCGCGGTTCTTCTCGTAGGACGTCAGCGGCCGTACGACCCCGCCGTCCGCGGCGGCGCGCCAGGCGGCGTAGGAGTGGGCGCCGCTCTCGACGGCCCGGAAGTCGTTGCCGGTCGCGACGACGACCGCCGAGACGCCGTTCATGATCCCCTTGTTGTGCGTCGCGCAGCGGAACGGGTCGGCGGCGGCGAACGCGTAGGCGTCCAGGATCGCGTCGACGACCTCGGGCCCCTTCGCCGTCTCCGTCGCGAGGAGCTCCGCACGGAACGTCGCGCGGGCCCGGGCGAGGCGGTGGACGGCGAGGTTCGAGATGATCCTCAGGACGGCGCGCCCCTGCGCGAGCTCGGCGAGCTCCGGGGCGAGCGCCTCGCACATCATGTTCACCGCGTTCATGCCCCCGGCGTCGCGCGCGTCGACGAGCAGGTGGACGACGAGCATCGGCCCCCGGGCCGAGCCGACGAGGCGGACCTCGAGGTCCTTCGCCCCGCCGCCGAAGCGCACGAGGACCGGGTCCTTCGCGTTCGCCGCGGCGAGCAGCGCCTCCCGACGGTCGAGGATCCGCAGGCGCGCCGCC
>JASHSA010000190.1 GCA_030037035.1 Thermoplasmata archaeon | reverse complement strand
AACGGCCGATGGAGTATGTCATCGTTCGGGCGCAGCACCCGAGCTGGCTCACGATGAGCCTCCCGACCGAGGTCGCGCAGCTGATCTGCTACGACCCGAGCGCCGAGCACGGGGCGACCGCGGCCCGCTCGATCTCGTTCCTCGCCCGGGGACCGGGCCTCGCCCGGGTGATCGCGACCTACCCCGCGCGCGAGGCGCTCGCCGTCGAGACGGTGCGCGACCGCCTGCTGGCGACCGCACGGCCCGGCGAACGGCTCCTGTTCACGCTGCCTGGGACGGTCGCCCAGCACCTCGGGCTCAAGGTCTACGCCCGCGGGAGCCGCGTCAAGGGGACCGACGACACGCTCGTCTGGCTCGTCCCCGCTCCCGAGTACTACGAGTTCCGCTCCGTCGTCGGGGCCGGGAAGACCTGGAGCGCGCCGTCGAGCGGACCGTTCGCCCACGTCTACGTCGCGCGGTCGCTCCTCCCGTTCCCGAAGGAGCTGGACGGGCTCGCCGAGCTCGACTTCCGCATCGAGGACGAGGAGTGGCGACCGGCGGTCGCCGCGCTGCAGCGCCTCGGTCGCGGTCGCCGCGTCGTCCTCTAGGGGAACGGTCCCGCGGACCGGCCGATCAGAGCTGGGTGACGATCACCGTGAAGCCGGTCACGCCGTGGTCCCCGGCCTGGGTGACGTCCAGGGCGTAGAGCGCGATCTCCGGGCTCGTGATCGTCGGCGACGTCTGGACGTACGACGTCTGGACGAGGTCGCCGGTCGTCGGGGTGACCGCGAAGAAGACCTGGACCTCGAACGTCGTCGAGACGACCGCGGTCGTGTTCCACTCGACGTCCAGGATGTAGGCGAGGTCGCCGAGCGCAAACCCGTCGGCCGAGGTCGACATGCAGATCGTCGTGTTCACGCCGCTCGTGAGCGCGGTCGGGGAGCCTTCCGTCCCGAGGTTCGAGCTCACACAGTCCCCGACGGCAGGCTGGCTCGAGGCGGTGACGAGCGTCGCCTCGACCAGCGGGAACCAGACCCCGACCGGGGCGTTCGGGGTGACGCTCGTCGCGCTCGTCTGCCGGGGGGAGTTGCCGAAGCCCCCGAACGTCAGCGTCCCGACGGCGAAGCCTGCGATCAACGCGATCGCCATGAACCCGCCGAACCAGTACACGACCCGAGAGACGCGTCGCCGCTTCGGTCTCGCTATCATCACCGTCTCCGGAGGCGGAAAACCCCCAGCGGCCGGGTCCTATTTGACCTTCCGGTCCGGGGGTGCGGGCCGCGGGGGAGCCTTTCGCTGCCCATGGCGACGCGGGGAGGCTGACTCCGACCGGGAGCGCCGGACGACGCCCCTCCGCCGAGGGCCGCGGCGGGGGCCCGGTCGCCCCACGAGCCCCGAGTTCCGACGCGACGGAACGGCCCGTCACCGCGCCTTCCGGCCGAGGAATAACCGGCGGCTTCCGAATGTATATATAGTGACAGTCAGGATAGTCGCTAGCATGTCGGGCACGGGGGGGCGCCCGTCCAGGCCAGAGGGCCCGGCGCGCTACACACTGAGGAACCCGCTTCCGCTGAGAACGGCTCGGGACGTCTCGACGACCCGCGCGGGGATCCCGGACGACGCGACGCTGGTCGCGACGACCGGGCCGGTCGACTTCGACTCCCTCGCGAAGGCGATCCGTCGCTCGGTCGGTCATGACGGGATGCGCTCGGAGGACGCCCGGTCGATCGCGGCCCACGTCCTGAACTTCTTCGGCTTCAACGAGCGGATCATCGACAACGTCCTCGAGCCGGACGACCGCGACACGTTCTACATGCTCGAGGACACGGGGATCCTCGAGACCGAGCGCGACGAGACGACGCTCTACGACGGCCGGGAGTGGCGGATCCACTACTGGATGTTCCGGAAGGACCGGATCTTCGAGCTCGCCCGCGAGGAGTCGGCGGCGATGGCCGCCGCCGGCGAGCAGGAGGTCGTCTACTCGTCCAACGTGCAGCGCTCCGGCGCCTACCGCCTCCCCCACGGGGAGCGCGGGACGGGGCTCGCCGACCACGCCGTCTATCACGAGCTCTCGGACGAGATCTGGCTCGAGCGCAAGCAGCCCTCCGCCGGCGCGACGCCGCCGGCGGCTCCGGCGCCGCCGCGCCCGCGCCGCTCGCTCCGATCTCCGTAGGCTCGGTCGGAGCCGTTAACCGACCGTCGCCCTCGCCGGGCGGTGCGTCGGTTCCTGCTGTTCGCCCACCGGGTGCCGCCGGACGGGGCGTTCACCCTCAACGACCTCGCCGGCGGGGCGGGCCGGATGGACGAGGTCGCCCGCGCCGTCTCCACGGCCTTCACGCTCTCGAACGACCTGAGGCGGGACACCGAGATGACGGTCGTCTTCGCCGCCGAGCCTCCTCCGCGGGCCCGCAAGGTCGAGCTCCTCGGCGCCCGACTGCGGCACCTGCACCCGGACGAGCGCTCGACCGCCGCGCTCCTGAAGAACGCCCTGGTCGGCTCGGCGAGGTACCCCCAGGAGTTCGAGTCCTCCCCCGGGATCCGGGTCGCCCCGGTCGACCCGATCGCCTGCCTGGAAGGGTTCCTGCGACAGCCCGGGGTCGTCTGGCTGGTCGAGGGGGGTCGCCCGCTCGCGGAGCTTCCGGACGACGCCGAGCTCTCGGCGTTCGTCTCCGACCCGTTCGACCCGAGCCCTGCCGAGCTCGCCGTCCTCGAAGCGAGCGGGGCCCGGCGCGTCTCGGTCGGGCCTCGCTCCCTGCGCACGAGCCAGGTCGTGGACGCCGTCCAGCGGGAGCTCGACCTGCGCGAGGCGCGACGGGCCTAGCGCGCCGGCACCGGCGGGCCGCCTCGCGCCGGCCGCAGCGCCTCGCGGACGGTGCGCGGGCGAAGGCCCCCGAGCACGGCGGTGAGCCGGACGACCTCCCGGGGCTCGGGACGGATGCGGGTCCCGAAGACGAGCTGGCCGGGGTCCCGGAACCGCTCGCGGACCTCCCGAAGCACCTCGTCCAGCGTCTGGAGCGTGAGGTTCGTGCCGCCCTCGAGATGGACGAGCGCCGACGGGTGGTCGGGGAGTCGGAAGTCGAGGAGGGAGTCGGCGAGCGCCTGGTGGACGAGGCGGTCGGGCTCGCTGATGTGCTGCTCGGCGATCACGAGGGTCGAGAGGCCGGACTGACGGAGGTGGCTCTTCAGGCTCGCGAGGTCGACGTTCAGCTGCGACGGGTGGTCGACCATGTCGACCAGGCTCGTGACGAGCGCGTGCAGGTAGGCGTTGCGCACTTGGAAGACGCGGTGGATCGGCAGCGAGTCGAACTTGCGGAGCTTCTCGTTCGCCAGGGCGAGGAGGAGCCCCCCGAGCTCCTCGAGGTCGGCGACCGCGCTCTCGACGTTGCCGGAACGGACCGGGTTCGACTCGAGCTCGAGGTGGAACGGCAGGAAGACGACCGGCACGGCGAGGGCGGTCGTCTCGCGGAGCTCGCGCGAGAGGTACGGGAGGAGCGCGCTGCCGGTTCCGCCGCCGAGGCCCGCGAGCAGGAAGACGATCTCGAAGCGGGCGAGACGCCGGACGATCTCTTCCCGGCTCTCCTCGGCGGCGCGCAGGACGGCGGCGCGGTCCCCTCCGCTGCCCCGGCCCTGCAGCTCCCGGCGCCCGAGCAGGATCCGCTCGTCGACGCCGACCCGGCCGAGATGCATCGCGTCGGTGTTGACGGCGATCGCCCGTGCCCCGGGGAGGCCGAGCTCGACCAGGTCCTCGACGGCCTCGCTGCCGGCGCCGCCGAGCCCGACGACGGCGATCGACGGCGAGGCGGCGAGCGCGCGCAAGGCGTCCAGGTCGAGGCCGTCGCCCATCGTGCCTCGAGGCCTACGGCGGGGGGGTCTCCTCGGCCGCGACGGCGTCGCCCTCGCGACGATGGAGACGAGCGGGAGGGGCCAGCTGGTCGATGCGGCTGCGAATGTACTCCCGGACCGCCGAGCGGACCGCGTCGTCGACGCTCACCGAGTTGCCCTCGCGGACGAACTCCTCGAGGCGGCTGTTGTCACGACGCGAGAGCTCGACCACGACCTTGCGGATGTGGTGGGGGGGCAGGTGGAGCTCGACGTACTGCTCGAGCCCCTCGCGGATCGTGTCCGAGATCGTCGCGGTGCCCTTCTCGTCCTGGATCCGCTTGAGCTTCTCGAGGAGCTCCTCGGGGATCCGCACCGTGACGCGCTCGGAAGTGTCCACCATGGCCGTCAGACAACACCCGGTACTTTGTCTGACAGTTGACATATTCAGCGCCCGGTATATAGACTGCACGAGAGGCAGGTCCGCTTCCCGCTCGGGACCCAGCGCGGCGACGGGTCGGTACGACCGAGATCGGGAGAACTCCGGCCGGGCGCGCCTCGCGCTCGCCGCGGTTCGTCGGGCGGACGGAGGCAGGGAAGGGAGGCGGCTGCCCGTATCGATGCCGCCCGTCCTCGCCCCCCACGGCGGAGCCGCCCGTGCGACCCCTTCGGAGGAGGGGAAAAGAAGCATGAGGCGGACGGTCAATCACCTGCCGTGTGCGACGACTGCGAACAAGCCATCGAGGCTGTGATCGCGAACAAGCCGAAGTGTCGATGCACCAAGTGTCGCGCCGGCG
>JASHSA010000189.1 GCA_030037035.1 Thermoplasmata archaeon | reverse complement strand
GGAAAGTGCGGCGGACGGGAGTTCGATGGGGGCAAGCTCGGTCGCACCCGTGTACGGATTGAGAGCCTCAATACTAGGCGGGTCCGAGACTGCCGCAAAGAGCCGATGCTCTCCCGGGGCGTAAGCAACCAACTGGGGTTCGGGGCCGAGCGAGGAGATGGGGGCCCGGAAGGCCGACAGATTCGCCAGAATCTCGGTGAAGCTGCGGCTCAGGTTGTTCCAGACAACCGTTGTGCCGGTAAGAGAGTCAGGAGCGAATTCAAGAGGAGCTTGGCCGGCCGAAATCAAAAATGAAACCGCGAACGGGCGCGAGGCGTTGACGACGACCACCGAAGAACCGCTGGCGTTTGCGACAAGAAAATCGGCTCCGTCGGCCGAAGTTGCAACGGCCCGGCACCCGCCACCGACGTCGATTGTCGTGAACTCCACGCCGCCCGTCTTCCCTCCTAGGATGGTCACATTGGTCGAGGAACTGGTAGTAACTGCTAGATACTGTGTTTTGTTCGAGAAGGCGATTCCACTCGGGATCCCGTTGACGATGACTGTAGTCTGGGCTGGCTGAGAGAGATCCAACAGGTCGAGCCGCGAAACCTGCGCAGCCCCGCTGTCCGCGATGTACAGCCACCCGTCCACCGAATCGTCGACGAGGTCGAACGGCGCCGGCCCCGCGGCCAGGGCCGACCAGACGATCGCCTCCGAGCCCGTGGCGGCCGGGTTGATGACGGTCACGGCGTTCGCGCCCTCGTCGGCGACGAAGAGGTAGTGCGTGACGTTGTCGAAGACGATCGCGACCGGGTCGGCCGTCGCGGGGTCGGAGCCGACCGGATAGACGGTCCCGGTCGGGATCCCGGTGGTCGCGTTCACGGCCTCGACCGAGCCGTTGGCGGGGACGGTCGCGTAGAGGAGGCCGGTGTCCGGGTCGAACGCCATCGCCGTCGCGTTCGAGACCGCGCGGTCGATCCCGACGAACGTGTCGCTGGAGATGTTGAACCGCAGCGCCGGGGCGAACGGCGGCTCGGGCGAGCCCGCCACCGAGACCGGCGTCGTCGGGAACCAGGCGATCGCCGTCGACGGGACGACCGCGGGGGAACCGACCTGCCAGTCGTCGACCAGGGAGCGGAAGTTCCCGGGGACCGAGGCGTTGTAGCCGGGGAAGAGCGTCGCGGCGGTCGACCCGGCCCACGACGCGGGGTTCGCGTCCGCGGCGGCGGCGTGCGACGCCGGGGGGGCCGAGGGAGCCGTCTCGAGAACGCCCGACGCGGAGCGCGCGGAGGGCGCCCCGCGGGCGGGGTCGACGCCGAGCAGTCCGGAGCCGACGACCGCGGCCGCGAGCACGACCGCCCAGGCGACCGTGCGGATCCGGCGGTCTTGGTACAGCGGTCGCATCGGGAAGGACCGTAGGACGAGGCCCGAGCCGGCCGCCCCTTCTTAAGTCGGACCCCGCAGGGGAACGGTGCCTACTCGAACGTCCGGATGACCCGGCCCGCGCTCGCGTCGACCAGGATCGTCGTCCGCTTGCCCTTGTGCTCGAGGCTGAAGTACCAGACCGGGACGTGGAGCAGCTCGCCGTCGGCGATCTCGACCTTCGTCTCGAGCTTCGAGACCATGCTGTGCTTCTTGTGCGCCGCCTCGCTCTGCAGCTGCTCGACGTACGCCTTCGCGGCGTTGTGGGCAGCGTCCTCCCCGAGGTCGCCGTTCAGGACCGGCGTGCCGTTCGGGACGAGCTTCTTGTCGAACAGCGCGCGGTCGGCGAGCGCGAACTGGTAGTCCTTCGGCTGGTAGGCGGCCATCGACTTCACCGCGACGACCGGATACTCGTACTGGCCGGAGATCGTCTCCGAGCGGTTCGGGTTCACGACCGGGCCCCCGAGGATCGGCACGACGGTGACGCCGCCCCGCCGCCCGCCGAGCGCCCCGCCGAGCATCTCGGCGGCGGCCATCGTCCCGAGCGTCCCGCCGACGCTCGCCGCGGCGGCCTGGTACTGGTACGTCGTCGACGCGGAGACCGGGATCACCCAGAACGGCACGAACGAGAGCTTCGCCTCGGTGACCTTCGACTCCTCGAAGGCGTGGTGGTGGAACAGCCCGGTGTCCATCGCCGCGCGCACGGCGGCGAGCGCCGCCGCCTGGTCGGGGACCTTCAGCGAGAGCATCGTGTGCTTCTGGAGCTGCTTCCAGCCGGCGCCGCCGAGCGTGACGGTGCCGCCGCAGTACTCGCAGGAGACGACCATGTCGCCGAACGTCGGCTTGATCGGCGCGCCGCAGCTCGGGCACTTCAGCTCTTGGACGCCGGCGGCGGCGATCGTCGGCGCCGCGGGCGCCGCCGGGGCCGCGCTCGGGCCGGACGGCGCGGCGCCGACCGCCGCGACCGGCGTACCGCACTTGGCGCAGAACTTCGCGTCGTCCGGCAGGCTCGTCCCGCACTTCACGCAGTAGATCATCGTCGTTCCGCGGACGCGACCGGCGTCCGATCAGCCCCCGAGCGGCGCTCCGCAGTTCGGGCAGAACTTCGGCGAGCCCGTGTACGTCGCGTTGCACTTCGGGCAGGCCCGGGGAGCGGGAGGAGCCGGGGGGGCGAGCGACGCGCCGCACGACGGACAGAACTTCGCGCCCGCGGCGGTCGGCTGCCCGCACTTCGGGCACGGGGGGCCCGCGGCGGCGGCGCTCGGCGCCATCGAGGCGCCGCAGGAAGGGCAGAAGCGGTTGCCGCTCGGCACCATCGCGCCGCACTTCGGGCACTGGACGCCGGGGCCCTGGCCGTACATCCCCTGCATCTGGCCGCTCATCCCGTAGCCGATCCCGAGGCCGGCGCCGAGCCCGACGCCGGCGCTCGCGAGCGCCCCGGCGCCGCCGGAGGGGTTCGCCGCCGCGGTCGTCATCGCCTGGCCGGCCTGGTACTGGAGGTAGTTCACGCCCAGCACGCCCATCGTCGCGCGCGTGCTGACCGCCTTCTGGACCTCGTCCGGCAGGTTGACGCTGAGCCCCTGGAGCTGGACGACGTCGACCCCGAGCGGGCCGAAGTGCTGCGGCGCGAAGCCGAGGACCGCCTGCTCGATCGTCTGGAGCGAACCGGCGAGGTCGGTGACCTTCATCCCCTGGTCCTTCATCTTGCCGAGCGAGTTGTAGACGAGCAGGACCATCTGGTCGCGCAGGCGGCCCTCGACGTCGGCGGTCGTCGCGGCGCCGAACGTCCCGACGAACTGGTTGATGAAGTTGTCCGGCGCCCCGACGCGCCAGCGGTACTCGCCGAAGACCCGGAGCGAGACGAGGCCGAAGTCCGGGTCCTTGAAGACGTACGGCTCGCTCGAGCCGAACTTCCCGTCGAAGATCCTCTTCTGCAGGTAGTAGACCTCCGCCTCCTGGCGGACGCCGGAGAGCTCCTTGACGAGGTTGCCGATGATCGGGGCGTTAAGGCTCGTGAGCGCGTAGCGGTCCGGCCGGTCGAGGTAGGCGAGGACCTTGCCGTCCCGGTAGAAGACGGCGATCTCGTCCTCGCGCACGACGACGTTGTCGTTCCAGCGGATGTTGCGCGGGACGCGCCACATCACGTTCGGACCCTTGTAGGCGTCCTCCCAGTTGACGGTCGTCGCGCCGATCAGGCTCCCGCCCTTCGCCGGGATCGGATTGTTGGTCACCATCGCTCGCTCCTGCTCCCGTTCCCCTAACTGACGCGGATCCCCTCGACGACCTGGATGCGGGCCCTGAACGCGGCCTCGAGGCGCGCGAGCGTCGTGCGGGCGTCGGTGAGGACGGCGGCGACCGCCTGCGGGGTCGGCGACGGGCCCGAGAGGAGCCCGGGGAGCGGCGCGATCGCCTGGTTCAGCTGGTCGGCGGCGAGCGCGAAGCCGTAGTCGTACTCGTAGAGCCGGTCGAGCTGCGTCGGCTGGATCCGCACCGCCGGCGAGAAGCCGGTGTAGCCCTGCTCCGCCGCGCGGATCGACCCTTCGACGCGCAGCAGGTCGGCGATCAGCGGGGCGAGGTCGTTGAGGGCGGCGAAGAGGCCGGCGTTGGTGAGCGCGCTGCGCGCGTTCTCCATCGTCAGGCGCGCCGCCTTCACCTTGTCGGCGATCTCGCGCCGGAGGATGCTGTCGGCCGCGCGGAGGTCCTCCCCCTCGCGGTAGCCGCGGAAGCCGGGGACGAGCAGTTGGAGGCGCTTCAGGAACCCGCGGTCGGCCTCGACCGTCTGCCGGATGTCGAGCGGAGGGGCGCCGGCAGGGGCGAGCGTCCCGGTCGAGCTCCCGCCCTGGACGACGAGCGACGAACCGCAGGCGTTGCAGAAGCGGGCGCCGGACGGCGCCGGGGCGCCGCACTTCGGGCAGACCGTCGCCGGCGCCGCCGGGGCGGCCGGAGGAGCGCTCGCCGCCATCCTACGGGCTCCGGGGAGGCGGGTTCTGGGTGGGGGGAGGAGGGGTCACGGCCGGAACGCTCGGGGAGTTCGCCGCGGAGTAGGAGAGCGCCGACGGGCTCGGCTCGTTCCGCCAGGCCTGCCTCGGCGCCTCGCGCGACGCGGTCCGGGCGACGGCGCGGACGCGCCACATCATCAGCCCGACCGTGATCGCGAGCGCGGCGATGACGACGACCAGCCCGAGCAGCGAGACGACGACGGAGAGGACCCCGTAGAGGTGGCCGAGGCCGAGGGTGAACATCAGCACGGCGAAGCCCATACCGAAGAACCCCCACGCGAGCGAGCGCTGGATCGTCGGCTCCCGTGACGCCGCCTCGGCGAGATAGCTGCCGAGCGCGAAGACGAGCGCGAGGATCCCGATCCCGAGGAGGGCGTACCACTCGTGGTGCGCCGGATAGGCGAAGTAGAGGGCGCCGAAGACGAGCGCGGCGATGACGAGGAACAGCGCGGCGAGGATCCAGGCCGCCCAGCCTCCCGGCTGAGGCCGGACCGCCGTCGGCATCGTCGCCATCTTCGCGTCCCCACAGAATCAGTCGCGAGCGGTATAATACCGTGGTCCCCGAGCGACGCCGTCTCTCGGTGGCCTCCGCGGACCGGTCGCCCCGGCTCTCACAATCGGGGCTCGTCGTCGGGCTTCGTCGGCTTGCTCTTTGCGGGCGCGGCCGGTGCGGGTGCGTCGGCGGCGTGGCCGGCCGCGGGGGCCGGCTCAGCGCTCGCCTTGGGCGGGGTGGCGGCCTTCGCTCCGGTCGGCGGCGTCACCTTGGCGGGCGTCTCCGAAGCGGGCCG
>JASHSA010000031.1 GCA_030037035.1 Thermoplasmata archaeon | reverse complement strand
CGGAGGAGGGCAGCGAGCTTGCCTTGTAGATCGCCCGGGCGAGGGCGCGCGGTCGGTGGGTCAGCTCGACCGCCGCGTCGTCGGCGCGGAACTCCTCGCGGCGGGTCAGCCTCGAGGCGACCGCGGCGAGGAACGGGTCCCACCGCATCAGGCGCGCGAACGTCCTCAGGAACGTCAGGTAGCGGCCGTCGTAGTCGCGCACGTGCCCCAGCTCGTGCGCGACGACCGCCTCGACCTCCGCCGACTCGAGGCCGGCGAGCAGGCCTTCCGACAGGAGGATCACTTCCTCGCGGCGCCAGGGGAGCCGACGGGCCGGGTAGAGGAGGGTGAACGTGAACGCGTCCGACCGCGGCGAAGGGAACGCGAGGAGCCGCACGGGGACGGCCGGCCGCGCGAGCCGCGCGGGCCAGGGGATCGGGGTCGGGGCGAGCAGCCGCAGGAGCCCGCGGCCGACCGCCTGGGAGATCGCAAAGGCGACGACGAACAGTGCGAACGCCCCGACGGCGCCGAGCTCCCAGGCGGGGGCGGCCCGGATCGAAAGAAGGAGTCCCGGCGACCGGACGAGCTCGGGGAGCGACGCGATCCCCCCTTCCGCAAGGAACCAGACGAGCACGGTCGTCGCGAGCAACGACCACGCCGCGACCGCCATCACGGCGGCACGGTAGATCCCGAGCGGGTTCCAGAGCGGCACGGCGCGGCGGGGCCGCCGGTCGGCCGCGACGGCGCGGGGCTCCGGCTGGTCCATCGACCCCGGGCCCGTCAGTCGAGCCCAAGTCGGCGGCGCAGCGCCTTCTCTTCGTTCGGCTTCAACTTCGCGATCTCCTCGTTGAGGTGCACGACCCCGGCCGCGCCGAACAGTGCGACGACCCCGCGCAGGATGTTCCTGAGGTATTTCTCCTCCACCTCGGCCGGGCGGTAGACGTAGCGTTCCCCGCCCCGGCACGGCTCCCTCCGGCGCCGCACGAGCCCCTTCGCATAGAGGCGGGCGAGGATCGTGGCGACGGTCGTGTAGGCGAGCCGCGTCCCCTGCCGTTCCAGCTCCCGGCGGACGCTCGCCGCGGGCCCCTCCCGGAGCTCGCGGAGCGCGACCAGCACGTCGGTCTCCAGCGAGCCGATCAACGGGGGTCCTCGGAACGCTCCAGGGGAGTTACCCTCCTTAAGCACGTGCCCGGAGCGGACCCGTACCCGAACGAACGAGTACGAATCGGTCTCGACCGGAGCCATCCGGACCCTCGACGGAGCCGCGACGTCCCGCGCGGGTTCGATACCGTTAACTCGCGGACCCCCGTCTCGCCTCCCGTGACGGCCCCGGACGCCGGCCCGCAGAGCATCGTCGACCTGGTCGGCAACACGCCGACCGTGCCGCTGCACCGCGTCGCCGAGGGGGTGCCGTACCGCCTCCTCGCGAAGCTCGAGTTCCTCAACCCGGGGGGGTCGGTGAAGGACCGGATCGGCCGCTCGATGATCGCCGACGCCGAGAGGGACGGGAGGCTGCGGCCCGGCGGAACGATCGTCGAGGCGACCAGCGGCAACACCGGGGTCGGCCTCGCGCTCGTCGCCGCCGTGCGGGGCTACCGCATCGTCTTCGTGATCCCGGACAAGATGAGCTCGGAGAAGATCCGCCTGCTGCGGGCGTACGGCGCCCGGGTCGTGGTAACCCCCAGCGGCGTCCCTCCGGATCACCCGCTGAGCCATTACTCGGTCGCGCGCCGGATCGCCCGGGAGACCCCGGGGGCGTACTACCCCGACCAGTACTCCAATCCGGGGAACCCGGAGGCGCACTACCGATCGACCGGGCCGGAGCTCGCGCGCCAGCTCGGCCCCGGACCGGCCGCGGTCGTCGGGACGGTCGGCACTGGCGGGACGATGAGCGGGATCGGGCGCTACCTCAAGGAGCACCGGCCCGACGTGAAGGTCGTCGCGGTCGATCCTCGCGGCTCGGTGCTCGCGGCGGCGTTCCGGACCGGGACGCCGTCGACCGCGGTGCCGTACCTCGTCGAGGGGATCGGCGAGGACATGGTGCCGCGGACGATCGACTTCGCGGTCCTGGACGAGTTCGTCGAGGTCGGAGACCGGGAGTCGTTCGTCATGGCGCGTCGCCTCGCACGGGAGGAGGGGCTGTTCGTCGGCGGGTCCTCCGGCGCGGCCGTCGCGGGAGCGCTGCGCTGGCTCGAGGGACGGCCGTTGCCCGAAGGGGCGACGGTCGCGGTGATCCTCCCAGATTCCGGCGACCGGTACCTCTCGAAGTTCTACTCGGACGACTGGATGCGCGAGAAGGGGTTCCTGGACGCCGGGGCGACCGCCGTCGAGCTCCTCGGGCGCAAGCGCGGTACCCCCGCGCTGGTCGCCGTCGCGCCGACGACGACCGTCCGCGAGGCGCTCGCCGTCCTCCAGGCGCACGCGATCTCGCTCGCCCCGGTCCTGCGCGGGGCGGAGAACCTCGGCACGATCCAGGAGGAGGAGGTCCTGCGGAAGGGCCTCGAGGACGCGACAGCGCTCGACCGCTCGGCGTCGTTCGCGCTCGGACCCCCGCTCCCCGAGGTCGCCGGCAACGCGCAGGCGGGCGACCTGCTCACCGCGCTGCGGAAGGAGCGGGCCGTGCTGGTGCGCGACCCGAAGAGCCACGCCGCGATCGGCGTGCTGACCCGGCACGACCTCGTCGGCTTCCTGTCGGAGGAGGGGACCGCGCGTGCGGCTTAGGACGCGCCTGATCCACGACGCGCAGCCGCCGGACCCGCAGACCGGGGCCGTCAACCCGCCGATCTACCTCTCCAGCACGTTCCGCCAGTTCGCCCCGAACCGCCACCAGGGCTACGTCTACGGCCGCACCGGAAACCCCACGCGCGCGGTGCTGGAGGCGGCGCTCGCGTCGCTCGAGGGAGGACGCCGCGGGCTCGCCTTCTCCTCGGGGCTCGGCGCCCTCACGACGCTGCTCGAGGCATTCCCTTCGGGGAGCCGCGTCGTCGCGGGGGACGACCTCTACGGGGGGACGTGGCGGCTGATCGACCACCACCGTCGCCAGTTCGGGGTCCGCGCGGAGTTCGCCGACCTCGGTTCGGCGGAGGTCGTCGAGCGCCTGCTCGCCGAGCCGGCCGACCTCGTCTACGTCGAGTCGCCGACGAACCCCCTCCTCAAGCTCGTCGACCTCGCGGCGGTCGCGAAGCGGGCCCACGCCGCCGGCGCGACCGTCGTCGTCGACAACACCTTCGCGACGCCCGCGCTCCAGCGGCCGATCGAGCTCGGCGCGGACATCGTCCTGCACTCGACGACGAAGTACCTCGGCGGCCACTCCGACATCATCGGAGGCGCGCTCGTCCTGAAGGAGCGCCGCTCGGCCGAACGCTACGCCTGGCTCCAGAACGCCGTCGGGGCGATCCCGAGCCCGTTCGACGCCTACCTCGTCCTGCGCGGCCTGCGCACCCTCGGCGTACGCATGCGCGCGCACGAGGAGGGGGCGCGCGCGGTCGCCGCGGCGGTCGAGCGTCACCCCAAGGTGCGCCGGGTCCACTACCCCGGGCTCGCCTCCCATCCGCAGCACGCGCTGGCCCGGCGGCAGATGGACGGCTACGGCGGGATC
>JASHSA010000188.1 GCA_030037035.1 Thermoplasmata archaeon | reverse complement strand
CGTCACGCGAAGACCTGCAGGCCTTCCTGGAGGTGGACGATCTCCACCGGGGTCGTCGGGCGCCCGACGAGCAGGCCGCGGGAGTTCGCGACCACGCAGGCGCCGACGACCGGCACGCCGAAGTTCGCCGTCGAGCGGTGGACCGGCACCCCGAGGAGCTCCTCGAGCTTCGCGAGCTCCCGGTCGGTCGCCTTCGGATGGACGACCGCGCCGCGGTTCGTCGCGACCCCGGCCATCCCGACGGTCGCCAGCCCGGCGATCGTCCCACGCTCCGCGCGGACGCCGAGCGCCCTCCCGATCGCCTCCACCGTCTCGCCGGAGTAGTCGGGATGGACGACGGCCCCCTGGTCGTTCGCGAGGACGTTGTTGCCGATCGCGTTCTGCCGGTGCCGCACGACGGTGACCGGGGCGACGCGCTCCAGCGCGCGGCGCTCGTCGCCGTCGACGCCCTCGCCGACCAGGACCCCTTTCGAGTTGGTCGCGACGAGCGCGCCGACGACCTCGCTGTCGGTGACGGTCGTCCGGACGACCTCGACGCCCAGGACCCGGGCGAGCTCGCGCGCGATCGCGCCCGGCAGCGTCGGGGGGACGATCGCGCAGCGCTCGTCGGCCCGGACGAACACCCCGACGTAGGGGCTTCCGCCGACCAACGTGCGCCCGACCGGCACGCGATCGGGCCTCCCTGGCCTAGTCGGTGTCGAGGAGGTCGACCTCGATCAGGCCGTCCTCGAACCGGATCGCCTTGACGCGGACGTGCGAGGGGACCCGCTGGATCCCGCGCTCCCAGATGTGCTCGTTGAGCCTCGGGTCGATCCAGACGTCCTCGGCCTTGCCGTGCATATGGCGGACGATGAACCGGCGGACGGTCTCGAGCGCGTGCCCGGCGCGGCGGCGCCGCGACGGTTGGTGGCGGCTCGCCCGCAGGGGGATGACGTACTCGCGCTCGATCTCCTCGCGCTTGTGGGCCGGAGGGGTCGGGGGCATCGTGCTCGCTCCTCTACTTGTGCAGGTGGCCGTGCTTCCAGCTCCGGCGCTTCGGATGCCGCGTCACGGCGCGGTTCGTCCGCTGGATCACCCAGGCCGGTACGCGGCGGTTCGACTTGACGGCCCGGAACAGCCGGACCTTGCGCGCGTGGCTCTTGCGTCGGTTCGCCATCGTCAGCTCTCCCCTAGCGGCGCGTGATGCGGATCTCCCGTCGTTCCGGAGCGATGCGCTCGAGGAGGGCGCGGAGCGTCGCGTCGTCGACCGCGCGCGGGAGCCGCCCGCTCGCGGCGAGCGCGATCAGCTGCTGCTCGACGGCGCCGGCGACCTCCGGCTTCGCGAGCCGGATGCGGCCGAGGCGCTCGCGGGCGTCCGGCGTCAGGATCCGCCGAAGGACCTCGCTGCGTTCGGCGTCCCGCCGGCGCATCTCGGCCTCCTGGGCGGCGTACGCCTGGGCGTTGACCGTCTCCGACGCCTGCATGTCCTGCAGCTGCTGAAGACGGCGGCGCCGGAGCTCGGAGAGCTCGGAGTCGTCTGACTGTGCCATCGGCGTGACCTCCCTCTCCCGTAACGGTCCTCAGAGGTACTTGGCGAGTTCGGGGCGCGCGGCGGCCAGGCTGCGGAGCAGCTCCCGGCTGACCGCGTCGAGCAGCTTCTGCCCGGAGGCGGTGACCCGCCGTCCGCGGCCCTTGTACGGCTGCAGGAGCCCGGCCTTCTCCAGCTGCTGGACGATCTCGCGCAGCACCGCGCGGGAGCCGAGGCGAGCGTGGTACGGGGCGCTGCCCCGGTCACGCTTGCCGCCGTACTCCGCGCTGAGGCGCGTGACGCCGATCGCCCGCTTGAGGTAGACCTTGCGCAGGACCGACGCGCTGCGCAGGTACCACCACTCGGGGTCGACGGGCGCGCGCTGCTTGTGGACGCCGGTCTTCACGAACGCCGCCCACGGCGGGGGGGTCACCGCCGAGCGGCTCTTCAGCTCGGCCGCCAGCTTCGGCAGCAGGGAGGAGGCCGGCACGTCGTTCGGTCGGGTCATCGGGCGGCGCGGCCACCCGGCCTCTCTATTTAAACGCGCCGCGGCGGAGGCGTCCTTCCGCCGCCGGTGGCGGCCGGAGCGGCCGTCCCGTCCGTCCGTGGGAGAGCGCTCTTAACAAGGAGCCGTGGCGTGGTAATCCGGCGAGGAACGTTCCCGAGCCGATGTCGACGGAGACGGCCGCCCTCGTGCTGAGCGGCGGGGCGTCCGCACGCTTCGGCGGCGAGCCCAAGGCGCTGCTGTCGGTCGAGGGCCAGAGCGGGGTGCGACGGATCGCGGAGGTCTGCCTCGCCGACGGGTTCGCGCCGGTCGTGGTCGTCGTCGGCGCCCATCGCGGCGCGATCGCCCACGAGCTGCGCGGCCTCGACGTCGAGCTCGTCGACGCCGAGGACTGGTCCTCCGGCCGCACCGCCTCCGTGCAGGCCGGCCTGGCGGCCCTGCCCGACGACGTCGACGTCGTCTTCTGGCCGGTCGACCACCCGTTCGTCGCCCCCCGCTCGGTCGACGCGCTGCTCGCCGCCCGGGAGACCGACCTGCTCGCGGTCTGGTTCATCCCGACGTACCAGGGCCGGGGAGGCCACCCGGTCCTCTGGAAACCCCAGGTCCGCTCCGACATCTTCGACCTGCGCGCGGACGCGCCGATCCGCTCGCTGCTCCCCGAGTTCGGGCCCCAGGTCCGCCGGGTCGCCGTCGACGACCCCGGGGTCGTGGCGAACGTCGACACCCCGGAGGCGTACCTCGAGGCGGCGCGCGACTGGTCGGCGCGGGCGGGGGTCTGATGGACCGGCGGACCGAGGCGGAGATCCTCCGCCTGCTGGGCCGGCATCGCCCGTTCGTCCGGGCGAGCGTCGTCCGCGCCGTCGGGTCGGTGCCGGGGAAGCTCGGGTCGACGATGGTCGTCCGCGACGACGGGACGACCGTCGGCACGGTGGGCGGGGCGGCGCTCGAGGAGGAGGTCAAGCGGCTCGCCGGGGAGGCGCTCGAGCGCCACCGCGGCGACCTCGTCCACTTCGACCTCGCGGCGTGGAAGGCCGGGGGCCTCCCGAGCCTCTGCGGCGGTTCGGTCGACATCGCGCTCGAGTACGTCGCGCCCCGGCCGAACGTCCTGCTCTGGGGGGGCGGCCACGTCGCCGCGGCGGTCGCCCGCCTCCTTCCCGGGCTCGAGTTCGACCACTCGGTCGCCGACGACCGGCCGGATTTCGTCGGCGAGGAGCGGTTCCCGGACGCCGAGCGGCGGGAGGTCGTCGCGCCGTCGGAGCTGTTCGAGCGGTTCGCGCCGGCGGAGTTCACCCACCTGCTCGTGCTCGGCTACGACGCCCGGAAGGACGGGGAGGTGCTGTTCCAGGCGACGCAGAAGTTCCCGAACACGATCGGGCTGATCGCGAGCGCGGCGAAGCGCGAGCACCTCTACGCAGGCCTGCGCGCCCGCGGCGTCGCGCGCGAGTCGCTCGCCCGCATCCGCTCGCCGGTCGGCGTACCGATCGGCGCGCAGAGCCCGGCGGAGATCGCCGTCAGCATCGTGGCGGAGATCGTCCAGGACCTCCACCCGTCGGCGTTACGTGCTCCGGCCCCTCGGGGCCGGGAGCTCGCTTCGGAGGGCGATGGCGGAGAGCGGCACGCTTAGCTTCTCGCTGAACGGCCGCCCGGCCGTCGTGCGCTGCCCGGACGAGACGATCCTCCTCGACCTCCTGCGCGAACAGCTGCGGCTCACCGGCACGAAGCGGGGATGCGACCTCGGCACGTGCGGATGCTGCACCGTGCTCCTGGACGGCCGTCCCACGCTGAGCTGCCTCACGCTCGCCCGCCTGGCCGACGGCCGGAGCGTGACGACGATCGAGGGGGTCAGCCCGCCGCAGGGGCTCTCGCCGGTCCAGCGGGCGTTCGTCGAGGAGGGCGCCACGCAGTGCGGGTTCTGCACCCCGGGGTTCGTCCTGACCGCGACCGCGCTGCTCGCGGAGCGGCCGCACCCGAGCCGGGAGGAGATCGAGCGCGCGATCTCGGGGAACCTCTGCCGGTGCACCGGCTACTCGGCGATCGTGCGCGCGATCGAGGCCGCCGCGCGCGAGGCCCCGTGAGCGCCGGAGGCTCGCGCGAGCCGCTGCGGCTGCTCGGCGGCCGCATCCCGTACGTCGAGGGCCCGCTCAAGGTCACCGGGCGCGCCGAGTACACCGACGACATCCAGCGTCCCGGCCAGCTCGTCGGGCGCCTCCTGCGGAGCCCGTGGCCGCACGCGCGCCTCGTCGCCGTCGACGTCACCGCCGCGCGGGCGATGCCGGGGGTCGCCGCGGTCCTGACCGGCGAGCGCTACCCGACGCCGTTCGGCGTCCTGCCGATCACGCACGACGAGACGGCGATCGCCGTCGGCAAGGCCCGCTACCTCGGCGACATCGTCGCCGCCGTCGCGGCGGTCGACGAGCGGACCGCCGAGCTCGCCCTCGAGAAGGTCCGCTTCGAGGTCGAGCCGCTGCCGGAGTACCCGGACCCGGCGACCGGCACGAAACCGGTCGCCGAGCCGATCCACGCGCGTGGGCTCGCCGGCTCGAACGTCCAGAAGGAGGTCGTCCAGCACTTCGGGGACGTCGACGCGGCGTTCGCCCGGGCGCCGCACAAGGTCCGGGTCCGCGGCGTCTTCGCCGGCGTCACGCACGCGTTCACCGAGCCGCTCGTCACGATCGCCGAGGCGACCCCGGACGGCCGCCTCACGGTCTGGAGCGCGACGCAGGTGCCGCACTACCTGCACCGCGCGCTCTCCGAGGTCCTCGGCCTCCCGATGCACCGGATCCGGGTGATCAAGCCGGAGGTCGGCGGCGGATTCGGCGGCAAGTCCGACCCGCTCCCGCACGAGATCGCGTGCGCCGCGCTGGCGCTGGAGACCGGCCGCCCCGTGAAGATGCTCCTCGACCGCGAGGACGTCTTCTACACGAACCACGGCCGTCATCCGACCCAGAACGACGTGCGGATCGCGACCGACGCGGACGGGAAGATCCTCGCCTACGACATCGAGGCGTTGATCGACGGCGGCGCGTGGAGCTCGTTCGGGACGGTGACGACGTACTACAACGGCGTCCTCGCGATGGGGCCGTACCGTGTCCCGAACTTCCGTTACCGGGGACGCCGGGTCTACACGACCAAGCCGCCGAGCGGCGCGATGCGCGCGCACGGCGGCACGAACATCCGCTACTCGGTCGAGGTCGCGCTCGACCGCCTTGCGGAGGAGATCGGGGTCGACCCGTTCGAGCTGCGCACGCGCAACGCGCTGGCGCCGAACTCGACGACCGTCAACGAGTTCCGCATCACGTCGACGTCGTTCCTGAAATGCCTCGAGGCGTCGTGGCGCGCGAGCGGCTGGGACGGCAAGTTCCGCAAGCTCCCCTACGGGCACGGCGTCGGGCTCGGCTGCGGGTTCTACATCTCCGGCTCGAACAGCCCGATCCACTTCACGCCGAAGATGCCGCAGTCGACCGTCCACCTGAAGGTCGACATGGACGGCGGGATCGCCGTCCACTCGATGCAGGCCGACATCGGCCAGGGCTCGAACACGCTCCTCGCGGCGATCGTCGCCGAGGTGCTGGGCGTCGACCTCGAGCGCGTCCACGTCCAGCGCGTCGACTCGGACGTCAGCCCGATCGACCTCGGCTCGTACTCGAGCCGCGTGACGTTCATGATGGGCAACGCGGCGCGCGCCGCCGCGCTCGAGCTC
Source organism: Thermoplasmata archaeon (assembly GCA_030037035.1). Classification (GTDB taxonomy): domain Archaea; phylum Thermoplasmatota; class Thermoplasmata; order Lutacidiplasmatales; family UBA184; genus Lutacidiplasma. The sequence continues at coordinate 1,450 of JASHSA010000188.1, read as the reverse complement.
CGGGAGCCGATCGTCCTCGGGGCCGCCGCGCTGCTCCACGTCCCGGCCGCCGAGGTCGAGGTCGCGCACGAGCGCCTCCAGGTGCGGGGCCGGCCGGAGGCGGCGGTGACGTTCCTCGAGGCGCTCCACGAGGCGATGACGACGCGCGGGGCCCTGACGGCGAGCGGGTCGTACCAGACGAAGCCGGTCGGCGGGACGTTCAAGGGGGCCCGCGCGGGGACGGCGCCGGCGTACTCGTTCGCCGCCTACGTCGCCGAGGTCGACGTCGACGTCGAGACCGGCGTCTACCGCGTCCCGAAGGTCTGGGCGGCGTTCGACTGCGGTCGGCCGCTGAACCGGCTCGCGGTCGAGGGCCAGATCGAAGGCTCCGTCCACATGGGGCTCGGCCAGGTGATGGGCGAGTCGATGAACTACCGCGGCTCGCGGATGCTCAACCCGTCGCTCCTCGAGTACAAGATCCCGGCGCCGCAGCAGATGCCCGAGGTCGAGATCCTCCTCGTCGGGGACGACGACCCGGAGGGGCCGTTCGGCGCAAAGGAGGCCGGCGAGGGTCCGCTGGTCGCGACGCTGCCGGCGGTCGCCAACGCGCTCTACGACGCGGTCGGCTGCCGGTTCTCCGAGCTGCCGATCACCCCGGACCGGGTCGTCCGCGCGCTCGAGCTGCGCCGCCAGGAAGGCCGGACGTGGAAGGGGGGCTAGCGCCGGTGCACCTCGACCCATTCGAGCTCCACCGGCCGAGCACCGTCGAGGAGACCGTCGGGCTCGCGCGCGAGCTCGCCGGACGCTTCGACTACCTCGCCGGCGGGACCGACCTCCTGCCGAACTACAAGATGCACCTCAACCTCCGGCCGCACCTGGTCGCGCTGGACGACGTCGGCGAGCTGGGGGGACACTCGCTCGAGCGGCTCGGCGCGATGAGCCGCCTCGCCGACCTCGAGCGCGACACCGAGCTTGCGCGCGCCTGGCCGGTCCTCGCCGACGCCGTCGGGGAGGTCGCGACGCCGCTCGTCCGGGCGAGCGGGACGGTCGGCGGCAACCTCCTGGTCGAGACGCGGTGCTTCTTCTTCAACCAGAGCTACTTCTGGCGCTCGAGCCTCGGCTTCTGCCTCAAGGCCGACGGCGACCGCTGCCACGTCGTCCCGCAGAGGACGACCTGCTACGCGACGTTCAGCGGCGACCTCGCGCCGGCGCTGCTCGCGTGCGACGCCGAGGTCGAGCTCGCCGGCCCGAGCGGCCGGCGGCGCCTCCCCCTGTCGGGGCTCTACGACCTCGTCGGCGACGGGATCCGGCGGCTGACGACCGCCCCGGGCGAGCTCCTGGTCGCGGTCCACCTCCCCTCCGCGGCGCGCGGCCGCCGCGGCCGTTATCTCAAGCTGCGGGTCCGTCCGGCCTACGACTTCCCCGAGCTCGGGGTGGCCGTGGCGGGGCGATGGTCGGCGGACGGTCACGT